>JBOGGH010000556.1:0-2405 GCA_050743905.1 Acidimicrobiales bacterium | reverse complement strand
GATCGAGTTCTTGTGGACGTCCATTGCCAGGACGGTGGCATCAGGGGGAACATGGATCAACACGGTCGGCCCCTTCCGTATGTGGCTCGGTCCGCCCCAGCATGGTGGGCAACCCACGCAAGATGCGGAACGGGCCGGCCGTTCCATACTCACTGAGCATGCCGGCGTTCCCGCGCCAGGAGCTGGAGGAGATGGTGGGCCGGTGGCTGGCGGCCAACCGGCGCTGCGAGGTGGCGAGGGACTGGCGGCCGATGGCCGACCTGTACACCGAGGACGCCACCTACGGATGGAACGTGGGCCCGAACGACGAGTTCATGGCGGTGGGGCGCGAGGAGATCCGCGAGCTGGCCCTGGGCCTCGAGATGGCCGGGCTGGAGGGCTGGTCCTACCCGTACCAGCGGGTGCTGATCGACGACCGCCAGGGCGAGGTACTCGGGCTGTGGAAGCAGGTGGCCGACGCCACCCGCGAGGACGGCTCGCACTACGAGATCGCCGGGCTCGGCGGGAGCTGGTTCCGCTATGCCGGCGGCTGGCAGTGGAGCTGGCAGCGGGACTTCTTCGACGTGGGCAACGCCGCCGCCACGTACCTCGAGATGATCCGCGAGGGCGTGCTCACCCCGGGCATGCAACAGCGGATGGAGCGGGCGATGTCGGGCGAGCGGCTGCCCGGCCACTACCCGCTCGGCCAGGCGCCGGCGGGCCTGTGGGAGTGACGCGCCGCTGTCCGGGCCTCGGGCGCGTCTGGGCGGGAAGATCGCGGCCGGCGCGGGCGTTGAAGAGGGCATGGTGACCGAGAACGACAGTGAGACGGTGGGCGCCGGGCAGGCGGGAGAGGCCGCAGCCGAGAACGCCGAGGTGCCGGTGGCGGAGGCACAGGTGGCAGAGGCCGCAGCGGTGGGTGCCCCGCCGGCGGACGCCCCGGGCAGCAGTGGGGTGGCGGGCACGATCCGTGCCGCGCTGGACGACTCGGCGGCGCGCGGCGCGCCGATGGTGTCCGCGCAGGCGATGCAGGCGAGGCTGTTCCAGGTCTACGACGACGCCTCGGCGGTTCCTGAGGCGCTGGCGCTGGTGCAGCGGCACCTGCGCCTCACCTTGGACCGCACCTGGTACAGCCCGCACGAGGTGGACGACCTGGCGGACCAGCTCGACTGGTTGCTCGGCCTGGGCGCCGGGCACGGGTCGGGCGACGGGCCCGAGGCGGACGAGCCGGCCGCCGCGGCGGCTGGGTAGCCGGCGCGCGGTCGGCGGGCGACCACCGGGCGATTGCCGTTCAGAGCGTCCGGGCGGGGCCCGGGAGGGCGTGGGCGGCGCTGGTGCCGCCGGTGGCGACCACCACCCAGCACTCCACGGCGGTGGCGCACGCCAGCGCGCCGGCACCGGTCCTCCCGGTGAGCGCGTGGGCGGTGGCTCCCTCCACGGTGGCCAGCGCGTGGGCGCCGGCGCTCCCTGAGGGCGAGGCGCAGGAGGCGGTGCACGGGACGCCGGCGGCGTAGGCCGTGCCGCCCCGGGTCACGGTGGTGCTCGCCTCCCGCCAGGCGCCGCCGGCGGCGGTGAGGACGGCAGCGGTGCCGTGCGAGGTCTCCACGGCCCAGCACGAGGTGGAGCTGGCGCAGGTGACCGAGGTGACCGCGGCCGGGTGCCCGCCGGCACCCGTGGTCGGGAGCGCCACGCGGTGCCACCGGGTCCCGCCGTCCGTCGTGGCCACCACGGCCGCCGTGGTGCCGCCGGTGCCGGTGCTGGTGGCCGTGCCGCCGGCCCAGCAGGACGCCGCCGTGGGGCAGGCCACGCTCTGCAGCCCGGTGAGCCCGGCCGGCAGCGACTGCGCGGCCCACCGCGTGCCGCCGTCCGCCGTGGTGACCACCACCGGCGCGCCGCTCTCGGTGGCGCCCACCGCCCAGCAGATCGTCACGCCGGCGCAGGAGATCGACCGCAGCTCGGCGATCCCGCCGGGCAGGCTGCCGGCGGTCCACGTCCGCCCGCCGTTCACGCTGACCTCCACCACCGCCCCGGTCCCGCTGCCGCCAACCAGCCAGCAGCGCTCGGGGGTGCCGCACTGCACGTCCGCCACCACGGTCGTCCCACCCGGTGCCGGTCGCCGGGTCCAGCGGGCGCCGGCGTCACGGCTGGCGGCCAGGAAGGCGTGCCCATCCGAGCCGGCCGAGGCGAGGCAGTCGGTGCGGCTGGGGCAGGTGATGCCGGTCACCCGGGCGTGGCCGCCGGCCACTGCTCCTGCCGGCGCCAGCACCACCACGCCGTGGCTGCGGGCCAGCCGCAGGGCCCCCGCCGCCACCTGCCCGGCGGGCCCCACGCCGGAGGGCAGGGCGAGGTCCGCGCCAACGGCGATGGTGGCCACCGAGGCGGCCAGCGTGGCCACCGTGGCCACGCGGTGCCGGGCGGCGCGGCGG
>JBOGGH010000555.1:0-2406 GCA_050743905.1 Acidimicrobiales bacterium | reverse complement strand
AACGTGCCGATCGGCCTCGTCGTCGCCGCCCTGGCCACGCACGTTCTGCCAAAGTCGGGACGGCTCGCCGGGCGGTTCGACCTGCCCGGCGCGATCACCGCCACCGGCGGGATCGCCTCCTTGGTGTACGGCCTCTCCAACGCCGCCACCACGCCGGACGGCGTGTCGCACTGGGGCGATGCCAAGGTCGTCGCCGCGCTGGCTGCCGCCGCGGTGCTCCTGGCGGCGTTCGGGGCGATCGAGGCCCGCAGCAAGGATCCCCTCCTGCCCATCCGGGTGTTGCGCAGCCGGGACCGGTCCGGTGCGTACCTGATCGACCTATGCATCGGCACGGCGATCCTCGGCATGTTCTACTTCCTCACCCTCTTCGTCCAAGACGTGTGGGGGTACAGCGCGCTTCGGACCGGCGTCGCCTTCCTGCCGTTCGTGCCGGCGTTCATGGCGACCACCATCATCACCCAACGAGCGGTCGCCCGGATCGGCCCTCGCCCATTGCTCGTGGTCAGCAGCGCGATCGCCGCCGCGGGAATGATCTGGCTCTCGCGGATCACCGAGCACAGCACGTTCGCCGGCGGGGTGCTCGGCCCCGAGCTGCTCCTTGGGATCGGCATGGGCCCGCTGTTCGTGCTGATCTTCCTGGTCGGGCTGACCAAGGTGAACGACGACGACACCGGCGTGGCGTCCAGCCTGGTCAACGTCGCCCAGCAGGTCGGCGGCGCGATCGGGCTGGCGATCGTCGGCACCGTGGCCTGGAGCGCGGTGGCGTCCAACCTGCGGTCCGCCTTGCACGGGTCCGCCGCCACGGCAGCCACGGCGCACGTCCAGATCTACCACCACGCGCTCGCGACCGGGTTCTCGGGGGGCTACCTGGTCTCGGCAGGCGTCCTGGCGCTGGCGCTGGTCATCGCGCTCGTCGTGGTTCGGGTCCGGCGCTCCGACCTGTCCGGCGCCGGCCCGACGTCGCCGCCCAGGCCAGACGAGCTGCGCGCAGACACCCGGCACAACGGGGACGCCGACCTGGCACGTGGCGCGATCGAGGTCACGACCGGCAGCTGAGCCCGGCAGGGAGCAGCATCTGGACCCCGCACTCGGCGCCGAAGTCGGTCGGGCGAGAGCCCTCGCCGCCCCCAGCCGCACCTCGCCCCTGACCCCGGCACCAATCATCCCCACAGGGTGAGGCCCGCTCACCCTGCTCGCCGTCAAGCTCAGAAGCATCCGGTCCACCAGAGGGGCCGATTGAACGAAGGAGAACCTCGATGCAGACCGTCAACGCTCTCGGCCGCAAGGAAAAAACGCCGCTCCTGTCGCTTCGCGGCCCCCTCGCCGGCCGCTACTGGCCGACCGCCGCCATGGTGGTCTTCGCCCTCGTCCCCTTCTTGGGCCTGGCCTCCGCCCTCGGACCGATCGAGCCGATCATCGGCATGAGGCTGCACATGGGTGCCCATGCCCTCAGCGTGACCATGGGCATGGCCAACGCCGCCTACGCCGTGGGCACGGTGCTGGCGGTCGCCCTCGGTCAGCGCTTTGGGCAGCGCCGCCTGCTCGTCGTCTACGCCGCCATGCTCGTGACCGGCTCGGTGCTGGCGGCCGCTGCCGCCTGCCCGGCGATGTTCATCGTCGGCCACGTGCTCCAGGGCCTATCCACGAGCCTCCTGCTCATCGCCGCCGTGCCACCACTCGTCACCGGGTTCCACAAGGTGGCCCAGTTCCGGTGGACCGCGGTGATCATGAACCTCGGCATCTTCGGAGCCGTCGCCGCTGGGCCCTTGGTTGGCGAGGCGGAGGCGTCCTTCGGCACCTGGCGGCCGCTGTTCTGGATCGTGGCCGCAGTCGCCGTGGCCGCGCTTTTGCTGGTGGTGCTCACCTTCGAAGATACCCCTGCCACCAACCGCACTGCCCCGACCGACCTGCCGGCGCTGGGGCTGGCGGCCGCCGGGTGCGTCGCCGCCTTCTTCGGCGCCTCGGAGCTCGCCACCGGTTCTTTCGGGCAGGCGACGACCCTCGGGCCTCTTTTCGGTGGCCTGGCGTTGATCGTGGCCCTCATCGTCTACCAGTACCGCGGCAAGCGGGTAATCCTGGACATCCGCAGCCTCGCCACCACCATGCCCGTGGCGGCGATCGTCGTGGCGATCTGCGCCGCGGCGGCCGCGATCTCGGCGATCGCCGTGGACATGCACGTGCTCGCCAGCCATTTCACCCCCCTTCACCTCGGCCTCCTCTACCTGCCCGAGCTTGGCGCCACCGCGGTCACCGCGGCGGTGTTCGGCATGGTCTTCAACCGGCGGTCCCTCCACTACCTCCCCCTCTTCGGGATGGCCTGCCTGTGCGCCGGGACGGCAGTCCTGGCGCTGTTCGGGCCGAGTGCCGCCGTGGCCCTCACTGGCTCGGGCCTGGTCGGTCTCGGGG
>JBOGGH010000554.1:0-2418 GCA_050743905.1 Acidimicrobiales bacterium | reverse complement strand
GGGAGCATGAGCCTTCGGATGACGACCTACATCGAGGTGCTCAGGGACCTGCTCGACGGTCTCGCCGCGCAGGGCTTCCGCCGGATCGCGATCGTCAACGGGCACGGCGGCAACGCCCCGGTGACCGGATTCATCCGCGAGTGGATCTGCCAGCCCCGGCCGGACCGGGTGCAGGTGCTGTTCCACAGCTGGTACAACGCGCCCAAGACGACCGAGGCCGCGGACCAGTTCGACCGAGACCAGATGCACGGAGGCTGGGTGGAAAACTTCAGGTGGACCAGGGTGGCCGGAGCCGACATGCCGCCAGAGCCTAAACCGGTCATTCCCCGGGACCTCGTCGGGCAGCTCGCCCCGGCACAGGTCAGGACCGCAGCGCCGGACGGCATGCTGGGCGGCGCGTACGCGCGCCCGGACGAGGACATGCAGGTCGTCTGGGACGCCGGCGTGGCCGAGGTGCGGGCGCTGCTCGAGAACGGGTGGCTCCGGTGACGGCCGGGGCGCTGGCGGGCAAGACCGCGGTGGTCACCGGCACGGCCCACGGCATCGGCACCGCGATCGCCGAGGCGCTGCGCGGCGACGGCGCCGACGTGCACGGGGTGGACAAAGACCGGGCCGACCTCACCAAGCCCAGCGAGGTCAGGGCGTTCTTCGACTCGGTCGGCGGCGCCGACATCCTGGTCAACACCGCCGGGGGCGTCGTGGGGCAGGTGGGCCGGCCGATCGAGGAGGTCTCCGACGAGGCCTGGGATGCGGTTGTGCAGGCCAACCTGTACAGCGCGTTCCTGTGCACCCGGGCGGTGGTCCCGTCGATGAAGGAGCGCCGCTGGGGCCGGATCGTCAACATCTCCTCGGGAGCCGGCCGCGGCGTCAGCCTGACCGGGATCCAGGCTTACACCAGCGCGAAGGCCGGCCAGATCGGGTTCACCCGGCAGATGGCGCACGAGCTCGGGCCGTTCGGCATCACGGTCAACTGCATCTGCCCCGGGTTCATCCTGTCCAACCCGACCACCGAGCGGCAGTGGCAAAGCTACGGCGAGGAGGGCCAGCGCAAGCTGGTGGAAGGCATCGCGACGCGGCGGCTCGGGCAGCCGGAGGACATCGCCAACGGCGTGATGTTCTTCGTATCCGAGCGGTCCTCGTGGGTAACCGGGCAAACGATCTCGATCGATGGTGGACATGCTCTCTTTTGATGCCGATGACGCGGGCTACGTGACCGAACTCGCCGAGTACGTGGCGGTGCCGAGCGTCAGCCGGGACGCCCCTGCCGAGACTATGCGCGCCGCGGCTGGCTGGCTCGTCGCGCAGCTCGGGTTCGCCAACGGCCGGGTGGTCGAGACCGAGGGCCACCCCGCAGTGCGCGGCGAGTGGCTGGGCGCAGAGGGAGCGCCTACCATCCTGGTCTACGGCCACTACGACGTGCAGCCCACCGGCGACCTGGCCGAGTGGATCACTCCCCCGTTCGAGCTGACTGTGGACGGCGACACCGTCAGGGGACGCGGCGCCACGGACGACAAGGGGCCGGTCTACATCGTGCTGAAGACCGCCCAGGCCTTCCTGGCGCAGGAGGGCGCGCTCCCGCTCAACGTGAAGTTCCTCTTCGAGGGCGAGGAGGAGATCGGCAGCCCGCACCTGCCCGCGTTCGTTCGTGAGCACGCCGGCGAGCTGGCCGCGGATCTCATGATCTCTGCGGACGGCGCGATGTGGCGGCCGAGCGAGCCCTCGGTGCAGCTGAAGTCCAAGGGACTGGTCTCCATGGACATCGTCGTCGAGGGCGCCGACACTGACCTGCACTCGGGAAGGTACGGAGGCACGGTCGCCAACCCGCTGCACGCGCTCAGCGAGGTGCTGGCGAGCCTGCACACGCCGGACGGGACCATCGCCGTGCCCGGGTTCTACGACGGCATCCCGGAACTCACTGCCGAACGCCGCCGCGAGATCGCCGCGATCCCGTTCGACGAGAAGGAATATCTCGCGACGCTCGGGCTGACCGAGGCGCACGGCGAGGCCGGGTACAGCACGCTCGAGCGACTCTGGGAGCGGCCGACCCTCGAGGTGAACGGCATAGCCGGCGGCGGGAAGTACACGGTGATCCCGCACCACGCCGTCGCCAACGTGTCCTGCCGGCTGGTGCCCGGGCAGGACCCGAACCACGTGATCGACACGATCGTCGCCCACGTCGCCGCGCACGCCCCGCACGGCGTGCGGGTCGAGGTGCGGCCGGACGACGCGCGGGTGCCCGCGTACACCATCCCCGCCGACCACCCGGCCATTCGGGCGGCCAAGGCCGCGCTCGAGGACGTGTACCCGGGCCAGCAGGTGCTCGAGGCCTGCGTCGCAGGCACGCTCCCTGCGACCGCCCTCTTCGAGGAGGTGCTCGGGGTGAAGACGCTGTTCTTCTCGTTCTCGACCGCCGATGAG
>JBOGGH010000553.1:0-2419 GCA_050743905.1 Acidimicrobiales bacterium | reverse complement strand
GAGATCAACACTCTTCAGGGCAACCGCAACTGGATGCGCGCGCGGGAGGCGCTGCTCGAGTCGGACCTGTTTCCCGGGGACCTGTCGCGGGTGTTTCCGATCGTCACCCCTGGCGCCAGCGACTCCGCCAGCTTCGACGAGGTGTTGGAGTTGCTTCACCTCGGCGGCCGTTCGCTTCCGCACGCGCTGCTGATGATGATCCCCGAAGCGTGGGAGAACCACCGCAATATGGACGCCGGGCGCCGCGCCTTCTACCAGTTCCACGCGTCGATCATGGAGCCGTGGGACGGACCGGCGTCGATCGCCTTCACCGACGGCACGCTCATCGGGGCGATCCTCGATCGCAACGGACTTCGTCCGTCGCGCTACTGGGTCACTGACGACGGCTTGGTCGTCATGGCGTCCGAAGTCGGAGTCCTCGACATCGATCCGTCGAAGGTGGTGCAGCGCGGTCGGCTGCAACCCGGCCGCATGTTCCTGGTCGATACCTCGAAGGGACGGATCGTCTCCGACGACGAGATCAAGGCGGTGCTCTCCGGTCAGCACCCCTACGCCGACTGGCTCGCTGACGGGCAGATCCACTTCGACGACCTGGCTCCTCGCTTCACGCTGTTGCCTCAACACGCTTCGGTCGTAACGCACCAGCGCTTGTTCGGTTACACGACCGAGGAGCTCAAGGTGCTCGTCGTGCCCATGGCGAAGACCGGGTACGAGCCGATCGGGTCGATGGGGACTGACACGCCGATAGCGGTCCTGTCGGAGCGGCCGCGAGTTCTCTACGACTACTTCCAGCAGCTGTTCGCCCAGGTCACCAACCCGCCGCTCGACGCGATCCGCGAGGAGCTGGTCACCTCGATCGCCAGCACGATCGGGCCGGAACGAAACCTTCTGGCGCCCGAGGCGGACAGCTGCAGCCAGATCGTGATGCCGCAGCCGATCCTCACTAACGAGGAGCTCTCGAAACTGCTCTACATCAACGAGGACGGGACACAGCCCGGGTGGCGCTCCTTTGCGATAGACGGACTGTTCGCCGTGGGCGGTGAACCGCCGGGCGAGACCCTCCGGAACGCGCTCGACGAAATCTGCGTGGCGGTGAGCAGGGCGATCGAGGATGGCGCAAAGGTGATCGTCCTCTCGGACCGTCACAGCTCGGCCGAGCTGGCGCCGATCCCCGCTCTTTTGCTCGTCAGTGCCGTCCACCACCGTCTGGTCAAGGAAAAGACGCGCACACGCGTGGGGCTCGTCGTCGAGACCGGTGAGGCCCGCGAGGTACACCACATGGCGCTTCTGCTCGGTTACGGGGCGGCAGCGATCAACCCGTACCTTGCCTTCGATTCGATTACAGACTTGATCGGCGACGGCGCCTTGACGGACGTCTCGCCGCGCCAAGCGGCCCGCAACTACGTAGCTGCCTGCGGCAAGGGCATTCTAAAAGTGATGTCCAAGATGGGCATCTCGACGGTCGCGTCCTACACCGGTGCGCAGGTCTTCGAGGCCATTGGCCTGTCACGCGAGTTGGTGGACTGCTACTTCACCGGGACGGTGAGCCGGATCGGAGGCATCGGTCTCGACGAGATCGCTCGCGAGGTCCTCGCTCGACATGCCCTCGCGTGGCCGGACCGCCCGAGCGAACTGGCCCACCGGGCTCTCGACGTCGGCGGCGAATACCAGTGGCGTCGTGAAGGCGAGTACCACCTCTTCAATCCCACGACGGTGCACAAACTGCAGCACTCGACACGCGTCAAGCGATACGACATCTTCAAGCAGTACACCGGGGCCGTCGACGACCAGGCTGCCCGGTTGGGAACGCTTCGCGGGTTGTTCAGGCTGAAGTCCTGCGACGAGTTGGGGCGTGCACGCGTCCCAATCGACGAAGTAGAGCCGGTCTCGTCGATCTTCAAGCGTTTCAGCACCGGAGCCATGTCGTACGGGTCGATCTCCGCTGAGGCGCACGAGACACTCGCGATCGCGATGAACCGGATCGGAGGGCGCTCCAACACCGGAGAGGGCGGCGAAGACGCCGACCGCTTCACCCCGGACCCCAACGGTGATCTCCGGAGGAGCGCGATCAAGCAGGTGGCGTCCGGTCGTTTCGGGGTGACCAGCGAGTACCTGGTCAACTGCGACGACATCCAGATCAAGATGGCGCAGGGAGCGAAGCCCGGAGAGGGCGGCCAGCTCCCAGGGCACAAGGTGTACCCGTGGATCGCACGAACCCGTTACTCGACTCCGGGTGTCAGTTTGATCTCTCCCCCGCCGCACCATGACGTCTACTCCATCGAGGATCTCGCACAACTGATCTTCGACCTGAAGAACGCCAACGACGCCGCCCGCATACAGGTCAAGCTCGTCGCCGAGGTCGGTGTCGGCACTGTCGCCGCCGGGGTCTCCAAGGCGCACGCGGATGTGGTGCTGATCT
>JBOGGH010000552.1:0-2420 GCA_050743905.1 Acidimicrobiales bacterium | reverse complement strand
GCCCACCACGGGGCTGTCGAGGGGCTTGCCGCCCATCGAGCCGTAGAAGGCGGCGTCGCCGAAGGCGAAGAGGCCGCCGTCGGCCGCTACCTCCCAGTACCCCTTGCCGGTGGGAGTGGCGGCGATGCCCACCACCGGGCTGTCGAGGGGCTTGCCGCCCATCGAGCCGTAGAAGGCGGCGTCGCCGAAGGCGAAGAGGCCGCCGTCGGCCGCTACCTCCCAGTAGCCGCCGCCGGTGGGAGTGGCGGCGATGCCCACCACCGGGCTGTCGAGGGGCTTGCCGCCCATCGAGCCGTAGAAGGCGGCGTCGCCGAAGGCGAAGAGCCCGCCGTCGGCGGCCACCTCCCAGTAGCCGCCGCCACCGCCCGCCGCGGCCGCCGAACGCCCGGGCCGTCCCGGGCTACCGGACTGCGTCCCCCACCACCCGGCCAGGCCGGCCACGGCGAGGAGCGCCGCCGCCGCCAGGACCACCGTCCGGCTCCGCAGGGCCATCGGACCACCTCTCCCCCTAGCCCCTCGCCCGGGCTCCCGCCGTGTGGCCACCGTGCCGCTGGGCCTACCTCGGGGCCAGGCGGCTCCCGAGCGCCTCCGCCAGGTTCTCCGACACTACGGCCGTTGCAGGTGCCGCGTGGTGACCCCCTCCCTCCGGCGGCATCGTGGGCACCACCCGGTAGGCCACATGGCCGCAGGCGCCGCCGAGCGAGGTCGAGGGCTCGATCATCGCGCCCAGGGCCCCGTACGCGGCCTGCACGGCCGTGACGGCGCGCCGGAGCGCGCCGAGGAAGACGCCGGCCAGCCCGGGCATGGCGCCCAGCCCCCCCACGTGCGACCGCGGCACCAGCAGCACCCCCGGGGAGCCCGGGTCCACCAGGGCCACCAGCTCCTCGTCAGCGTAGGAGGTGGTCATCGCCTCGCCGGCGACGTCGACCACGACACCCGCCGCGACCGGCAGGGCGCAGAGCGGGCAGGCGGCCCTGGTGCCGTCCCCGCTCACCGGCGCGACCTCCCGCGGGCCTGGCGCCACGGGGGCCGGGCCACGGACGTCCCCGGCGCCGGCCCCGGGGAGCGGGCAGCCAGCACCACCGCCCCGTCTGCCACCCTGTCACCTGCCTTCCCCGCTCCAGGGCGGCCGACCGCCGTCCGCCGTCCGCCACCACCGTACCGGCCCGGCGAAGTGCCGTCCCGGAGCGCAGCGCCGGGATCCCGGTGCCCCGCCGGGTAGCGGAGCGGTGGCACCCCCATTGCCGGCTGAGAGATCCCCCGGGGGCGTGCTGATACGGCGTCACGTCCACGTATCCAGCGCCGCCGAGCGGGCTCAGTGTCGGCGGGACCAGTGCGGCACCCGGGGTGCAGGCGGCCCCGACGGGACACGCGGGACACGCAGAAGGGAGGCTCGTCACCACGATGGCGTCGGACGCGCAGCCACTGCCGTACCGTGCCACGGCCTCGGCCGCCCTCGTCCCGGCGCGCCAGCCCGCGGCCTCGGCCGTGGTCACCTCCGGCCGGGCGGTGGAGCCGGTCCCCATCCGGCCGGACGGCGCCGCCGGCCGCGGCCGCACCTCGGCCTTCGACCCCCCGAGCCGGTCCACCCTCCGCTCCCGGCTGGTGGCGGTCGACGTGCTCGCCGTGGCCACCGGGTGGCTGGCGGTGGGCTACGCCCTCCTGGCCGGCTCCCCGGGCGCCCGGCTGGCCCCGGGGCTGGCCGCCACCGCGGCCACGCTCGTGGCCATGCGGGGCACCGGCCTCTACCGCTCCCGCCTGTGCGTCCGGCGGGCGGACGAGCTCTGGCGGGTGTTCCTCTCCGGCCTCTGGGGCGCGGCGGCCTTCGTGGTGGTCCAGTGGCAGGTGGGGACGCCGGGCTCCGAGGTCCTGGCGGCCATGGCCGCCTGCGTGGTGCTCACCGGGGCGTCGCGCTGGATGTTCGCACGATGGCTGCGGGCGCGGCGGGCCGAGGGCCGCTTCCTGCGCGACGTGGTGCTGGTGGGGGCCAACGAGGACGCCGTCTCGCTGCGGACCATGCTGAGCTCTGAGCCCGCGCTGGGCTACCGGGTCACCGCGGTGGTCGGCGCCCGGCTCGGGGACCCGGCGTGGCGGGACGTCCGGTCCACCCGCTCCATCGGCGACATCCCCGACCTGGCGGCGGCCACCGGCGCCAGTGGGATCCTGGTGGTGCCGTACGCGCTCTCGAGCGCGGCCACCCACCAGGCCATCGGCGTGGCCGGCGTGGCCGGCCTGCACGTCCAGGTCTGGCCGGGCCTCCGAGGCGTGGGCAGCGGCCGGCTGCGCAACGTCCCGGTCTCCGGCGAGCCGTTCTTCTACGTGGAGCCGAGGCCCTCGGCGCGTTGGCAGTTCGCCCTCAAGCGCGCCATCGACGTGGCGGGCGCGGCGGTGGTGCTCACCGTGGCCGCCCCGGTCCTGGC
>JBOGGH010000551.1:0-2428 GCA_050743905.1 Acidimicrobiales bacterium | reverse complement strand
GCGTGGCGCGTCGGGCCCAGCCCGCGGTGGCGGCCGCGGTGGGCCGCCCCGTCCCGGTCCCTGGCCGTCCGGTGCACGGGCCCATGCTGGCCCACGCCGCGCCGCCGGCGGGGGATCTCGGGGGCGGCCCGGCGCCCGCCGTCGTGGCCGGTGCCGCCGCTCACGTGACGTTCGCCACCGTGAGGTACACCCCGTAGAAGATCCCCAGGGCCAGCGCGGCAAAGAGCCCGGCCAGGATCCAGAACCGCACGATGACCGTGGTCTCGGGCCAGCCGAGCAGCTCGAAGTGGTGGTGGAAGGGCGCCATGCGGAACACCCGCCGGCCGAACACCCGGAAGCTCACCACCTGGACGATCACCGACAGCGTCTCCAGCACGAACAGCCCGCCCACGATGGGCAGGAGCAGGTCGAGATTGAGGAGGAGGCAGACGGCGGCCAGCCCGGCCCCGATGGCCAGCGAGCCGGTGTCGCCCATGATGATCCGGGCCGGCGCGGCGTTCCACCACAGGAAGCCCAGGCAGGCGCCGGCGAGCGACACCGCCGCCAGGGCCAGGTCGATGGCCGACGCCGGCAGCACGTGGAAGATCGGCTGGTGCCGGAAGATCCAGTAGCCCATGATCGCCAGCACGGCGAAGCTGAAGGTGGACGACCCGGCGGCCAGGCCGTCGAGGCCGTCCGTGAGGTTCACCGCGTTGGACGTGCCCACCAGCACGAACACGGCGAACACCACCCACCCCCACTGGCCGAGGTCGATCCCCGGGGTGGTGAGCCTCGTGAAGGAGAGGGCGGTGGAGGTGTGGGCCCAGTGGAGGGCCAGCTCGGCGAAGAGCACCGACACGGCGATCTGGGCCGCCATCTTGGCCCGCTTGTTGAGGCCGAGGCTGCGCTTGTTGCTGACCTTGATCCAGTCGTCGATCAGCCCGATCAGTCCGAAGAGGAAGACGGTGATGACCACCAGGTAGCCGGTGGCCGAGAACTTGACCTCGGTGCCCACGTGGCCGAAGGCGTAGCCGGCCACCACCGCGCCCACGATGGCCAGCCCACCCATGGTGGGGGTGCCCGCCTTGGCGCTGTGGCTGGCCGGGCCGTCCTCCCGGATGTGCTGCCCGATGCGCTTGCGGACCAGCCAGCGCAGGAGGACCGGGGTGCCGAGGATCGCCACGATCAGCGCGAAGCCCCCGGACGACATGAGGGAGAGCACCGGTCAGGCCCCTCCCCCGGCGCCGGTGTCAGCACCGGTGTCGGGCGCCGGGCGCCCGGCGGCGCCCGGCCGGCGCGCCTCGAGCACCTCGGCGGCCACCGCACGGTCGTCGAACGGCAGGCGCCGGTCCCCCACCTCCTGGACCGCCTCGTGCCCCTTGCCGGCCACCACCACCACGTCGCCCGGGCCGGCGGCGTCCACCGCCAGCTCTATCGCCCGGCGCCGGTCCGGCTCCACCACCAGGCGCCCCGCCGACCGGGCGTCCTCGGCCGACGGGACCACCCCGGCCAGGACGTCGGCGGCTATGGCCCCCGGATCCTCGGACCTCGGGTTGTCCGTCGTCAGGACGGCCAGGTCGGCCCCCTGCGTGGCCGCCGCGCCCATAAGGGGACGCTTGGCCCGGTCGCGGTCCCCGCCGCACCCGAAGACGAGCAGCACCCGGGCGCCGTCGCCGGCCAGCCGGCGCGCCTCGGCCAGCACCACCTCGATGCCGGCCGGCGTGTGGGCGTAGTCCACCAGCAGCGTGCAGGGCCAGCCGCCGGGCGCCGGCACGGCGATCGCCTCCATCCGCCCGGGCACCGGGGGCGCCCCCGCCAGCCCCGCCGCCACCTCCGGCGGCTCCATGCCCAGGGCCACCGCCGCCTCGGCGGCCAGCAGGGCGTTCTCCACGTTCACGGCGCCGGTCATGGCCAGCGTCACCCGCTGCGAGCGCCAGGTGAACGCCGAGCGGCCGGGCGCCAGCTCCACCTCGGAGGCGTCCTCCTGCCGCACGGGCACCAGCGGGATCCGGGCCCCGGCCAGCAGCCGCCGCCCCCACGGGTCCTCGGCGTTGACCACGCCCCGCACGGCGCGCCCGGGCGTGAAGAGCGACGCCTTGGCCTCGAAGTAGTCCTCCATGGTGCGGTGGAAGTCGAGGTGGTCGTGGCTCAGGTTGGTGAACACCGCCACGTCGAAGTGGACGCCGTCCACCCGGGACTGCGCGAGGGCGTGGCTGGAGACCTCCATCGCCACCGCCGGCCGCCGGCCGCCGGCCGGGGCCCCGTCGCGCGCCGCTGCCAGCAGGCGCTGCAGGTCGGGGGCTTCGGGCGTGGTGCGGGCCCCGGTCAACGTCCCGATCACCGTGGTGGGCCGGCCGGCGTGGCGCAGCACGGCGCCGAGCAGGTGGGTCACGCTGGTCTTCCCGTTGGTGCCGGTCACCCCGGCCATGAGCAGGTCGCGGGCCGGGTG
>JBOGGH010000550.1:0-2444 GCA_050743905.1 Acidimicrobiales bacterium | reverse complement strand
GCCTTCCTGAGCGAAGGACTTCGACGACTGATTCCCTATAGACGATCGCTCGTCAAGTAGCGACTCCGACGAGTTCCTTGCTCGCGCCGTGCTTGGTCGGCCAGGATGCCGACCGGGGAAGGTCGCCCCGTCTGTCCACGCCTCGAGCGTGTGACTGCAAATGTCCCTCGAGGACTTTTTGGGGGGCCTTCCCCCCTTTCTTGGAACGCCGCCTGGCCCGCACCTCGGCGGGCACGGTGTAGTGCTCCTCGATGATGGCCTTGGCCTCCTCGGGGCTGACCGGCCGGCCGTCGACGTCGCAGAGGACATAAGGCGTGCCCCGCCGCATCACCACCCAGGCTCGCTCGGCCAGGCTGGCCGCCACCACGCACAAAGCACCGAGGTGGTCCTTGCCCCGCTCGACCATCTGGAGGTGGTAGATCCGGGCCAGCTGGGGGTCGAGCCTGCGCGCGTGGTCAGCGGCGCGCACCATCGTGGTGCGCAACAGCGAGGAGCCCGCCTTGGACATGGCCTGGCCCTTGCGGTCGGTCTCCCCGGTCTCGGAGGCCTTGGGGACAAGACCGGTGAAGGACCTGAACGCCTTTGCTCGAGGAAACCGAGCCGGGTCGCCCATGCAGGCCACCAGGGCGGGGCCTCCCACCTCGGCCAGCCCGGGCAGGGAGCGAGCCAGGCCGTCGGGATCGACGGCGCGATAGCGCCCCTCGCGCTCGGGGACGTGGGCGGCGAGCTCGCGCTCGATCCCCCGCAGCAGGCGCACCTCGGTCGCCACCTCGGCGGCCAGGTCGGCCAAGGCCACCGCGGGGTGTCCGCCATAGAGCTCGAGGGAGGCCTCGGCGGCCTCGAGCCACTGGCGGGCCCGGTCGATCCCCTGGTGGTTGTGAGAGGCCTTGGCGATGAGGGCCCCCAGACGGTTCACCCCCAGCTTGACCAGCACATGGGGGTCCCCACAGCGCTCGAGGACGGCGAGGTCGGCTGCCCCCAGGTCCCCGGTGAGCGGGGTCATGGGCAGCAGCTGGCGCACCAGGTCCTTGATGCGCACCTTGTGCTCGGCACCTTGTCGGACGAGCCGGTCGGTCGCCCGCACCCGCCGATCGAGGGCGGCCAGCTCGGCTCCGGGGAGTTCGAGCACCCGCAGCCCGGCCGGGTCGAACAGCGGCAGGCGGGCCAGGGTGTCGGCGTCGATGCCGTTGGTCTTGGTGTGCCGGGAGAGGAACCGCCGCAGGTCCGCCGCCTTCTGCGAGGAGACCCGGAAGACCGAATGCCCCCGGGCACTGAAGAACACCGCGATGGGGAGCCACGCCGGCCCGGTCGGCTCCATCACCACCTCGAGAGTGGTCCCCGCCGGGGTTCCGGCCAGGGCGGCCGCCTCGATCTCGCCCAGGCTCTCGAGAGTGGGCCAGCACTTGCGCTTGGCAAGCGTCGTGCCCTCGCCGTCGAGCACCCGCACTGGGCTTCCTCCGCTTTGACGGACATCCACCATCAGGGGCGCAGCCCCGGAGAGGATGCCCATCATGGAGACCATGGAGCGGAACAAGCGCCGCGACCGCCGGTCGTTCACCCCGGAGTTCAAGCAGGAGATCGTGGAGCGGTGCCGAACCGGTGACCGCTCGATCATCGAGGTGGCCCGGGACTTCGACCTCACGGTGTCGTCGGTGCGCAGGTGGGTGGCCCAGGCCGAGGTCGATGCCGGTGAGCGTCCGGGCTTGACGAGCGAAGAGCGCGAGGAGCTCTCTCGCCTTCGCAGGGAGAACAAGCGCCTGCAGGCCGACGTCGACCTGCTCAAGCGAGCGACGGCTTTCTTCGCGGTGGCGTCCTTCTGACGGTGTAAAAGCCGACGAACGCGGGGCTCCTGTCGGATGAGGTTACGCGACGACTGTGGCGCTCGCGGTCGCTAGCTCCTCGGCGCCCACCCTGGACGCGATCGCCACCGGCGGTTCGAGGAGCTGGCGGCGCAGGTCGGCGAGCAGGCGGGTGGTGGCCGGCGTGTGCTTCACCCCGCGCCAGCCTCGCGAGGCCCGGTCGAGTACGGCCCACACGAGGCTCAGGCACGAGCGCTCGCCGGGGAGCCGGCCGATCACCTTGACGCGCCGCCGGGTCTCGCCGAAGGTGCGCTCGATGAAGTTGGAGTGCCGGATGCGGCCCCAGTGCTCCTTGGGGAACCGCAGGTAGACCGTCAGGCTGTTGGCATCGGTGGTGAGGCACTTGACCGCCGACGGGTAGGCCGCCTCGTAGCGGGCGGCGAAGGCGGCGATACGTCGGCGGGCCTCGTCGACGGCAGCCTGGCCGGGCTCGAAGGCCTCGAGGTCGAACAGCTTCCAGTACTCGCCCTTCACCTCGGCCTGGGCGTTCTTCGGGACCTTGGCGAGGATGTTCCTCGCCCGGTGGATCAGGCACCGCTGGCGCAGCGACGTGGCGAGTACGACCTCGCAGGCGCCGATCAGCCC
>JBOGGH010000549.1:0-2444 GCA_050743905.1 Acidimicrobiales bacterium | reverse complement strand
GTTCCACTACACCGCTTCCATCAGCTCCGTGCGTGCAGAAGTCAACCTTCGTCTTAATTGCCGCCACGGCGTTGGCTACAGCCACCGCATATTCGCAGATTTCGAGGAACGAATGATCGTTTTCGGCGTTTCCGACACCGACAACCTCATTGGCCGACAGCCCCAAGTTGCGCATGGCAGTTTTGAGGCCGCTGCCCTTGTTCACCCCAGACGGCAACACCATCACAGAGTCGCCATTGAATATGATCTGCAGTTCGAGGCCCAGGTCGCGAATCGCCTCTAGGACCAGGAACTCGTGAGGCCGTCTGGTCACCAAGATTGCCTGCCCCCTGAGGAGCGGCTCGACTCCGCGTTGCTCGAGTTCTCGAGCCAGATCCATCGAAGCTGGCGGGCACAGCACGGTCGTCTGGCGCTCCGGCGGAGCGTATAGAACGCCGCCGTTCTCAAGGACGACGTAGTCGAAGAGCTCCATCCCTTGACCGTGAGCCGCGAGTTCCTCGAAGGTTCGGCCCGTTACTAGAATGGCCCGACGCCCAGATGATCGCAGGCGTCCCAGTGCGCTCTCAACCTCGTTGCTCAAGTTCCCCGTCGTCGTCAAGGTGCCATCGTAATCGGCTGCCAGCGCGAGATATCGCATCTTAGTCCTCCGTCTCGATCATCGACACCCCGTCTCGTCGCCGCCCAGGCCGTGGATGGACCTCCAGAACGACTCTGTAGATCCAGCAGCGTCCCGTTTCAGCCTATGAGGTAGCACTTGGGCCAGCACATCCGCGAGGTGCGCCACCTGGTCCCGATTCAGCTCGCCCTCTTGACCCGACTCCATCCGAGAACCGGGTTGGCCGGCGATTCGGACAGTCCCTTGATGGTAGCGCCGTCCCGTTCGCAGTCAGCGGGTCCCAGGAGGTTCGTCGAGCTCCCACAACTTGATACCGCCGAGGATTCCAGCGGCGTTATCGACGAGCTCGACGCGATGTCCGAGATCGACCGTGAGCTTCTTCGCGTTGCCGCCGCCGACGTAGAGCTGGTCGATGTGCAAGAGGGCGTCGAACATCTCGACGGCGGCAAGGACCCGTTTGCTCCAGCGACGGTTCCCGATGCGGCGGCGGGCGCGGTTCCCGAGCCGATCCTGAAAGGTACCGCGTCCCCGGAACGGTATGAGCGCCAATTCGAGGTGCGGCGTGGGCGAGCCGTCGAGGAAGACCGCAGTCCCGAGGCCTGTGCCGAGCGTCATCACCAGCTCGAGCCCTTCGCCCCGAATCACCGCGAGCCCGTGCATGTCGGCGTCGTTCGAGAGGCGGGTCGGCTTCCCGAGCCGGCGCTCGAGTTCAGCCCCTAGCGGGAAGCCTGCCCACGCCTCCGCCAACTTGCGAGACCGTGCGGTTCCCGGACCGGCTTTTGTCGAGAGGTTGGGCGCTGTGAGCACCCGGCCAGCCCGAACGAACCCAGGAAACCCAACCGCGACACGGTCCCAGGACGGAAGTTGGTCGGTAAGTTTGTCGAGCTCGCGGATGAGGACTCGAGGCCAGCACGGGTATGTCGTCTTGGTACGAACGCGGCTGACGATCTTCGCGCCGTCCGCGTCGAGGACCGACGCCTTGAGGCCCGTGCCGCCGATGTCGATCGCGAGCGTCGTCGGTCGTTTCACCGCCGATCCGCCCTGCGCGTCGTTCACCTTCCCATCTTGCCACCCCGGGAGGGTCTGCACGAGTACCAAGTTCCCGTTCAGGACCGCCCTCGCACCCATCCTGTAGCCGGCTCGGGATCGGGTGGGACGGACTCCCTCCCCGACCCGTGGTGCCGGCGGTCTGGCCTACCTGTGGCCCCCGCGCCTGGTGCAGGATCCCCGCCATGGCCCGCGATGGTCTCCACTGGCATCTACGAGCTGGGAGCCGACGGATCACGGTCGGCTCAGCCGAACGGTGAGGGCCCAAGCATTGAGATCGATGAAGGAGTCGCAATGAGCGCCACCGTGCCCGCGAACACGCCGGAGCTGGTTCGCGCCGGAGGAGCCGGCGCGAACCTGCGCTTCTAACGCGTCAGGGGGCGGTTCGCTGGCGACTCCAGAGCAGACACCAACGGTCCGTTCGGGGAAAATCATGCATCCCGAACGGACCGCGGCGCTACGGTCCCGGCCACTGTACCCGTCTGGCGCGGCGGGCTCGCGCCCGGCCGGGTCAGGCAACCCGGCGCAGCTGCTCGGGCTTCTCCAGATTGGCTGCCTCGTCAACGACCTTGCGGGTAAGGCCAGCGAAGAACCCCAGGATCTGCTGCCAGAAGTAGGCCGCGCACCCGATCATCAGGCCGGTCACCGTCACCCCGATCGCACTGTCGCGGGTGGCGACGCCGAGCACGCTGAACAGGTCCAGGTTGATCAGCCAGGCGGCACCGACCCCCAGAGCCACCAGCAAGAACGCCCGGATCTCGGCTGCGGCCGACACGTAACG
>JBOGGH010000548.1:0-2445 GCA_050743905.1 Acidimicrobiales bacterium | reverse complement strand
TCGCTCGGCCTCCGGCCGACCCTTGACCGCCCTCCCCTCTGCTTGACCTGCCCCGAAACCCGTCCGGGAAACCCGTCGCGACGCGCTTGACAAACCGTTCCACATCAGTCCCCGAGGGTGGCCAGCATCGCCGCCTTGATGGTGTGGAGGCGGTTCTCGGCCTGGTCGAAGACCACGGAGGCCTCGGACTCGAACACCTCGTCCGTCACCTCGAGGGCCGTCAGCTCCCGCTTCTCGTGGATGCGCCGGACCAGCTCGGTGTCCAGGCTGTGCAGCGCCGGGAGGCAGTGCAGGAACTTCACGCCCGGGTTCCCGGTGGCGTGGAGGACGGCCGTGTTGACCTGGTACGGGAGGAGCTGGTCGATCCGCTCGTCCCACACCTCCTCCGGCTCGCCCATCGAGAGCCACACGTCGGTGTAGACGAAGTCCACCTCCCGCACGGCGTGGAAGACGTCCTCGGTGAGGGTGATGCGGGCGCCGGACCGGGCCGCCAGGGCGTGGGCGGCCGCCCGGACGCCGGCGTCCGGCCAGAGGGCCTCGGGGGCGGCGACGCGGACGTCGAGCCCGAGCAGGGCCCCGGTCACCAGCAGGGAGTTGCCGGTGTTGTTCCGTGCGTCCCCCAGGTAGCAGTAGGCCACCTGCTCGAGCGGCTTGCCGGCGTGGTCCTGCATGGTGAGCATGTCCGCCAGCATCTGCGTGGGGTGCCACCGGTCCGAGAGCCCGTTCCAGACGGGGACGCCGGCGTGCTCGCCCAGGATCTCCACGTTGGCCTGCGAGTGGCCGCGGTACTCGATGCCGTCGTACATGCGGCCGAGCACGCGGGCGGTGTCCTTGACCGACTCCTTCTTCCCGAGGTGGGACTCGCGGGGGCCGACGTACGTGGTGTGCGCGCCGAGGTCGTGCGCCGCCACGTCGAACGCCGACCTGGTCCGGGTGGAGGCCGCCTCGAACACGAGGGCGATGTTGCGGCCGGCCAGGGGCTGGCGCCGGCTGCCCGACCGCTTCTCCTCGCGCAGGCCGGCCCCCAGGTGCACCAGGTACAGGAACTCCTCCTTCGTGAGGTCGGTCTCCTTGAGCAGGTTGCGCCCTTCGAGCTTCATGCCGTGTCCTCCCTGTGTGGGCCGGCCCCGTGGGCCGGCGGCGACCCCGCCCCGGCAGGGTCGCGTTCGATCGGGCAGGTCATGCAGCGGGGGCCGCCGCGGCCCCGGCCGAGCTCGCTCCCGGCGACGCTCACGACCTCGATCCCATGCTTGCGGAGCATCGTGTTGGTCGCAACGTTACGCTCATAGCCGAACACCACGCCCGGGGCCACGGCCAGGTAGTTGGTGCCGTCGTCCCACTGCTCCCGCTCGGCCGCCCGGACGTCCTGGTCCGTCGTGAGCACGGTCACCCGGTCCACGCCGAGGCAGCCGGCCAGGGCCTGCCAGAGGTCCTGGTTCCCGGCCACGGCCAGCGTCCCCGGTGCCTCGCCGGGGGTGATCGTCCAGCTCCGACGGCGCTCGTTGTCGTAGGGGTAGACCACGAACGTGGAGCGGTCGACCATGGTCATGACGGTGTCCAGGTGCATGAACGCGTGGGCGTGGGGCAGCTCCACCGCCACCACGGTCGAGGCCTGGCCGCTCCCGAAGAGCGCCCGGGCGACGATCTCCACCGCCATGGGCGTGGTGCGCTCGCCCATGCCGATCAGCACCGACCCGTTGCCGAGCACGTGCACGTCGCCGCCCTCCATGGTCGCCGGCTGGTGGACCGCGTCGTCGTCCCCGAGGTAGGTGAGGAAGCCGGCACCGGCGAAGGACGGGTGGAACCGGTAGATCGCCCGGGTGTGGAGGGACTCCCGCCGCCGTGCCGGCTTGGCCATCGGGTTGACGGTGACGCCGCCGTAGATCCAGTAGGAGCTGTCCCGCGGGAAGAGGTGGTTGGGCAGCGGCGGGAGCACGAAGTCGTCGGCCCGCAGCATCTCCCACGTGAGGCTGTGCGCCCGCAGCGGCGACAGGTCGGCCTTCAGCACCCCGCCCACGAGGTGCTCGGCCAGCGTAGGGCCGTCCAGGGACTCGAACAGCCGGCGCACCGGGTCCACCAGCGTGGGCCCGAGGACGTCCGGCGTGCACACCCGGTCGAGCACGAACGCTCGTCCCTCCGGGAGGTCGAGCACCTCGGCCAGGAGCTGGCCGTAGTAGTGGACGGTGACCCCCTTCTCCCGCAGTGCCCCGGTGAAGGCGTCGTGCTCCTCCCTGGCCTTCGTGGCCCACGGCACGTCGTCGAAGAGCAGCTCGCCCACGTTGGCCGGGGTCAGGCGCGCCAGCTCCAGGCCGGGCCGGTGCACCACCACCTGGCGGAGGCGGCCCACCTCCGACTGCACCCCGAACGCCATCCGTACCCTCCCGACCGGTCTCGCTCCGGCGGCTCCGCACGCCGGGCGGCTCCCGCCCGGCAGCGCCTCCGGCC
>JBOGGH010000547.1:0-2447 GCA_050743905.1 Acidimicrobiales bacterium | reverse complement strand
GCCGGATCTCTCGACGTCCGTGCGGCCGGCCGGCGCGGCCTCGCCGCCCACCGCCGCCGACCTGGCGCGGTGGCGGGCGCTGGGGCTGGCCCTGGCCTGCGCCGACCTGGTTGGCACCATGCACGGCGCGGTGCGCCTGGCGCGCGACTACGCCGCCGGGCGGCGGCAGTTCGGCACGCCGGTGGGCTCCTTCCAGGCCGTCCGGCACCTCCTGGCGGACGCCCTGGTCCTGGCCGAGGGGTCGCGCAGCGTGGCCCGCCACGCCGCCTGGGCGGTGGACGCGCTGGCCCCGCCGGACGCGCTGGCCGCCGCGGCCGCCGCCAAGGCGTACTGCGCCCGCGCCGCCCGCACCGCCTGTGAGACGGTGGTCCAGGTGCACGGGGGCTACGGCAACACGTGGGACTGCCCGGCCCACCTCCACCTCCGGCGGGCGCTGCTCTCCGGCGAGGTGCTCGGCGGCAGCGGGCCCGGGGTGGAGGCGGTGCTGGCGCACCACGGGATCGGGGCGGCCAGTGGAGTTCGGTGACGACGCCGGCGAGCGCGCCTTCCGCCTTCACCTCCGGGCGTGGCTGGCCGGCCACAACCCCGGGCTCCCGGCCTCGTCCACCGACGACCGGTACTGGGAAGGTGCCGCCGCCTGGCACCGGGCCCTCTACGACGCCGGGTTCTTCGGCCTGTCGTGGCCGGCGGCGATCGGTGGCCACGGGCTGCCCAGCGTCTACGAGGTCATCGTGGACGAGGAGCTGGCCGCCGCCGGCGCCCCGCCGCGGCCGAGCCTCGGCTACCTCGTCCAGGGGATCCTCGTGCACGGCAGCCAGGCCGTGCAGCAGCGGTTCCTGCCCGGGATCGTCAACGGCCGCGACCGCTGGTGCCAGGGGTTCAGCGAGCCGGACGCCGGGTCCGACCTGGCGTCGCTCACCACCCGCGCCGAGCGTGAGGGGGACGACTACGTGGTCACCGGCCACAAGGTGTGGACGAGCTACTCGGACGACGCCGACTGGTGCCTGCTGCTGGCCCGCACGGACCCGGCGGTGCCCCGGCACCGCGGCATCTCGGCCTTCGCCCTGCCCATGCGCCAGGAGGGCGTGACGCGTCGCCCCCTGCGCATGATCAACGGCATCACGAAGGAGTTCGGCGAGGTGCTGCTGGACGGCGCCCGGGTCCCGGCGGCCAACATGGTGGGCGAGCCGGGGGAGGGCTGGGCGCTGGCCATGACCGTGGTCTCCCACGAGCGCGAGCCGGGCGAGCTCGGCTACGTGGCGCGCTACGGCAAGCTCGTCAACGAGCTGGCGGTGCTGGTGCGCAAGGAGCCCGACCGTTACGACGCCGAGCAGCGGCGCGCCCTGGGCCGGGCGCTGGTGGAGGTGGAGATGCTCCGCACGCACGTGCGGCGGCGGCTGTCCGAGCGCCTGGACGGCGTCTCCCACGGCCCGGAGGGCTCGGTGGACAAGCTGCTCATGACCTGGGTGGAGCAGGCGGTGGGCCACGCCGCCCTCGCCGTGGGCGGCACCGGGCTGGCCGGGGGGGACGGGACGTGGCTGAGGGCCTACCTCTACAGCCGCGCCCAGAGCGTGATGGGCGGCACGTCGCAGATCCAGCGCGACCTGGTGGCCGCCAGGATCCTGGAGCTGCCGGCGTCGTGAGCCACTACGACGTGGGCCCGAGCATCACCGTCGAGGAGGACGGGCCGGTCCGCCTGGTCCGCCTCGACCGGCCGGAGCAGCTCAACGCCACCGACCACGCGCTCCACCGCGGCCTGGCCGGGTTCTTCCCCCAGCTCGACGCGGACGACGGGGCCCGGGCGGCGGTGCTGACCGGCAACGGGCGGGCGTTCTCGGCCGGCGGGGACTTCGACTACCTCGACGAGCTGACGCGCGACCCGGCGCTGCGGCGGGAGACCCTGGCCCACGGCCGGCAGATCGTGACCGGGATGGTCGCCTGCCGCCTGCCCATCGTGGCCGCCGTGAACGGGCCGGCGGTGGGGCTCGGCTGCAGCCTGGTGGCGCTCTCGGACGTGGTCTACATGGCGGAGGGCGCGCACCTGGCGGACCCGCACGTGCTGGTGGGGCTGGTGGCCGCCGACGGCGGCGCGCTGGCCTGGCCGCTGCTCACCAGCCTCCACCTGGCCAAGGAGTACGCCCTCACCGGCGAGCGGATCCCGGCGCGGCGGGCGGCCGAGATCGGGCTCGCGAACCACGTCTGCCCGGACGGCGAGGTGCTGGCCGAGGCGCTGGCCTGCGCCCACCGGATCGCCGCGCTGCCGGCCCGCGCCGTCCAGGACACCAAGCGCGTCCTCAACATGCACCTCGAGCGGGCGGTGGCCGGCGCGCTCGAGGACGCGCTGGCGGCCGAGGACCGGTCGTTCGTCTCCCCCGAGGTCCGGGCCAACCTCGACCGGCTGCGGGCGGCCGGTCGCGAGGCCGCCCCTCGCCGGCCCGCCGCCGGCG
>JBOGGH010000546.1:0-2448 GCA_050743905.1 Acidimicrobiales bacterium | reverse complement strand
GGTGCGGAGCCGGCGCGCCAGGTGCGGCAGGTCGCCCACGGGAGCCCCGGCGGCCGTGGCGGCCTCCACCGCCCGTTCCGCGGACGCCGCGGCCCGGAGGACCTGCCGGCGAGAACGGGTCACGGCCCGCCACCGGGCGTCCGGGACGGGTTGGGCGAGCGCCCACCGCCAGCCGTTGCGACCCACCTGACCCGCCGCCTCCTGCACCCGGCCGGCGAGCACCAGCCGCAGACGGCGCCAGCGGTGGCGAAGCCAGAGCACCCCCGCCAGCGCAGCCACGGCGCCGACCACCACGAGGCCCGCGAGCACGGCCAGCAGGTCGAGGAACACCTCGGCAACCACGCGCCCATCGTACCGGGGGCACCGCCACGACCACCGTCGGACCTGCGGCGGCGGGCGGGACCAGCCGGCCCGGCGACTGGATGGGCCGCCACATTAGTGTCAGACTTCTGGCACGAATTCGGCGGTCCGGCGGAGGAGGCGCATGACGACCGAGCGCGGGACCGACGTCTACTACGACCCCTACGACGTGGGGATCGTGGCCGACCCGTACCCCGTCTACCGCCGGCTCCGCGAGGAGGCACCCCTCTACTACAACGAGCCCCACGACTTCTACGCCGTCAGCCGCTACGAGGACGTGGAGCGGGGCCTCCTGGACGCCGCCACCTTCATCTCGGGCAAGGGCGGCATCCTCGAGCTCATCCGGGCGGGCATCGAGCTGCCGCCCGGCGTCTTCATCTTCGAGGATCCCCCGGCCCACACGGTCCACCGGCGCCTCATGTCCCGCGTCTTCTCGCCCCGGCACGTGGCCGAGCTCGAGGACAGCGTGCGGCGGTTCTGCGTCCAGTGCCTGGACCCGCTGGTGGGGAGCGACCGGTTCGACATCATCGCCAGCCTCGGCGCGCAGGTCCCCATGAAGACGATCAGCCTCCTGTTGGGGATCCCCGAGGCGGACCAGGAGGCGGTGCGCGACCACGCCGACGCCAACCTGCGGACCGAGGCCGGCGCCCCGATGACGATCTCCGGCGAGCGGCTGCTGAGCGGCGAGATCTTCGCCGACTACGTCGACTGGCGGGCCGAGCACCCCTCGGACGACCTGATGTCCGACCTCCTCCACGTGGAGCTCACGGACGAGACCGGCACCCGGCGCCGGCTCGAGCGCCAGGAGCTGCTGACCTACCTGGAGGTCGTCTCCGGCGCCGGCAACGAGACCACCAACCGCCTCATCGGCTGGACGGCCAAGGTGCTGGCCGACCACCCGGACCAGCGGCGCGAGGTGGCGGCCGACCGCTCGCTCGTCCCGAACGCCATCGAGGAGATCCTCCGCTTCGAGCCGCCGGCCCACCACATGGCCCGCGTGGTGGCCCGGGACGTCGAGCTCCACGGCCGCACCGTCCCCGAGGGCAGCGTGGTGATCTTCCTGGTGGGGTCGGCCAACCGCGACGACCGGCGCCATCCGGACGGCGACCGCTTCCACGTCCACCGGGACGTCGGGCGCACCCTCACCTTCGGCAACGGGATCCACCTCTGCCTGGGCGCGGCGCTCGCCCGCCTGGAGGGTCGCATCGTGCTCGAGGAGCTGCTGGCGCGGTTCCCGGAGTGGGACGTGGACCTCGCCGGGGCCAGCCTCTCCCCCACCTCCACGGTGCGGGGGTGGGAGACGCTGCCGGTGGTCCTCCCGTGACGGGCGGCGCGGCACGGACCGTCCCGGACGTGGTGGTCGACCGTGACGCGTGCATGGGGTCCGGCACCTGCGTGTACCTGGTCCCCGAGGTGTTCGACCTCGACGACGGGGTGGCGGTGGTCCGCGGATCCGTCGCCGGCCACGGGGAGCAGGTGCGCGACGCCGCCCGGCACTGCCCCAGCCGGGCCATCCGCGTGCGCGACCGTGCCGGCGACGGGGACGGCCCCGGTGAGCACTGACCACGGGATCGAGCCGTTCGTGGTCGACGTCCACGACGACGTGCTCCACGACCTGCGCGCCCGCCTGGAGCGGACCCGGTTCCCCGAGGAGCCGGGCCATGCGGACGGGACGGGGTGGGAGGCGGGGATGCCGGTGGCCTACCTGCGGGAGCTCGTGGCCTACTGGCTGGACGGCTACGACTGGCGGCGCCAGGAGGCCCGCCTGAACGAGCTGGCGCACGCCCGCACGACGATCGACGGGCAGCCGGTCCACCTCGTCCACGCCCGGTCCCCGCACCCCGGCGCCCTCCCGCTGCTGCTGACGCACGGCTGGCCCGGGTCGGTCGTGGAGTTCCTCGACGTCATCCCCCGGCTGGTGGACCCCACGGCGCACGGCGGGCGCGCCGAGGACGCGTTCCACGTGGTGGCGCCGTCCCTCCCGGGCTACGCCTTCTCCGGCCCCACCCGGGACCCGGGGTGGGACGTCCTGCGCATCGCCGAGGCCTTCGTGGTCCTGATGGACCGGCTGGGCTACCGGCGCTACGC
>JBOGGH010000545.1:0-2455 GCA_050743905.1 Acidimicrobiales bacterium | reverse complement strand
GCCCTCACCCCGAACCCGGTGTTCAACGGCCGCTGGGATCACGTCCGCGTGCGGTACTCGCACCAGCCCGGGGTGGAGGGCCGCGACCTGGAAGCGCTGGGACGGGAGCAGGGCCGGGACCCGGTGGACGTGCTCCTGGATCTGGCGGTGGCCGACGGCCTGGAGACGCAGGTGGCCACGGTGATGCGCAACGGCGACGACGAGCAGGTGGCGCGCCTGGTGGCCCACCCCGCCGCCATGATCGGCGCGTCCGACGCCGGCGCCCACGTGATGGCCAACACGGACAGTTGCTACGCGGTGTGGACGCTGCAGCACTGGGTGCGCGAGCGCGGCGTGCTCACGCTGGAGCGGGCGGTGGCCAAGCTGACCGGGGACCAGGCCCGTCTGCTCGGCCTGGGGGACCGGGGGGTCCTGCGGCCGGGGCTCGCCGCCGACCTGGTGCTCTTCGACCCGGACCGCGTGGCCACCACGGGGGTGCAGTTCGTGGACGACCTGCCGGCCGGCGGACGTCGCCTGGTCCCGGGGGCGGCGGGCGTGGCGATGAGCGTGGTCAACGGCGTGGTGGCCACCCGGGAGGGCCGGCCCACCGGCGCCCGCCCGGGGAGCCGGCTCCGCCCGGTCGCCTGATGCTGCTGCTCCCCGAGGCCACCGGGCCCCACGACCCGGCGACGGCCACGCCGCCCCGGACGCCCGGCTCGGTCCGGCGGACGTCGTCCATCGACACCACCCGGCCGGACGGGCTCCGCGCGGCCTCGGTGGTGGAGGCGCGGGCACGGGACCTGCTGACCGCCCGGGACGGGCAGGCGCGGGTGCTGGGCGAGGCGGCGCTCCACGCCCGGGTCGCCCGGTCCGGCGAGCTGGAGGAGGCCCGGGCGCGGCCGGCGGCGCCGGTGGACGGCCTGCTCGGCGCCCGGGTGGGGGCGGGGTTCCGCGGGCGGCTGGCCGAGGTGCTGCCCGGCGAGCGCGCCCGCTGCACGCTGCTCCACCTCCTGCTGGACGACCTGCCGGGCGCCACGCTGGTGTCCGGCTACGCGCTGCAGCGGGCCGGGATGCTCAGCGGGCTCGGGGTGCGGCCGGGCATGGTCCGCGAGGACGTCTGCGCCGGCTGGGCCCACGAGGCGAGCCTGATGACGGCCGTCCGCGAGCACGCCGAGATCCCGGTGCCCCTGGGCCCGTCGGCGCCGGACCTGGCCGGCCCGGGCGACCCGCTGGCCTGGCACCCGATGGACGACCTGCCGCCCCACGGCATGCGGCGCCGTCGCCGCCTGGACCTGGTGGCCCCGGCGGACGGGGGCGACGGGGGGTGGCTGGTGGACGCCCACTTCCGCGACAGCTACGTCGACCCCGAGGGCCGGGAGAGCGTGCTCCACGAGTACACGGTCGCCGGCGAGGTCCGCCCCGCCGCCGGGGTGGTGGTGGCCATGGCCGCCCGCGCCCGCGTGCTCCCCTGGACGGAGTGCCCCGGGGCGGTGGCCAGCGCCGGCCGCCTGGTGGGCATGGCGCTCGGGGACCTCCGCGCCCGGGTGCGCCAGGAGCTGGTGGGGCGCTCGACCTGCACCCACCTGAACGACACGCTGCGCGCCATGGCCGACCTGCCGGCCCTGGCCGGGGCGCTGTCGGCCGGGCTGGCCCCGGCTGCCGGGGGCTGACCCGCCCGGCACGGGGCGGCGGCGACCCCCGGGGCGAGTTGCCCGCCGCTCGCGGCCCGCTGGTAGATTTGGACTTGAACAAGTGTTGGGCTCAGGGTCGCGATGCCGCGAGGATGCCAGTGGGCACCACGACGGCTGGCCCGTCCGAAAGGGGACTGCAATGCCGTCACGGGTGCTCGATTTTCCGGTCTTCGACGCCGACAACCACATGTACGAGACGCCGGACGCGCTCACCAAGTACCTCCCCAGGGAGTACGAGGGCGTCATCAAGTACGTCCAGGTGAACGGGCGCACCAAGATCGCCGTCCGGAACGTCATCAGCGACTACATCCCGAACCCCACCTTCGAGAAAGTGGCCGCGCCCGGCGCGCAGGAGGAGTACTTCAAGCACGGCAACCCGGAGGGCAAGTCCCGCCGGGAGATCATGGGCCGGGCCATCGTGTCCCCGCCGGCCTTCTCCAGCCCCGAGCCGCGGCTGCAGCTCATGAACGAGCTGGGCATCGACCGCGCCCTCATGTGGCCCACGCTGGCCAGCCTCCTGGAGGAGCGCGTCCACGACGACCCACCGCTGGTGCACGCCGTGGTCCATGCCCTCAACCAGTGGATGGCCGAGCACTGGAGCTTCAACTACGAGGACCGCATGTTCCCCACCCCGGTGATCCACATGGGCATGGTGGACGAGGCGATCCGCGAGCTCGACTGGGTGGTGGAGCGGGGGGCGCGCGTGGTCCTCATCCGCCCCGCGCCCGCCTGGGGCTGGGCCGGTCCCCGGTCGCCCGCCCTGCCCGAGTTCGACCCGTTCTGGG
>JBOGGH010000544.1:0-2457 GCA_050743905.1 Acidimicrobiales bacterium | reverse complement strand
CGCCTGCGCCCGGTCCGGGTCGACCGGGTTCCACGTGTAGCCGTCCACCTTCAGCCCGCTGCCCACGATGCACCCGTCCGCCACCTCGAGGAACGCCGCGATGTTCTCGGCCCGGGCGCCGGTGTTGAGCAGCACGGGGATCCCCGGGGGGACGGCCGCCCGGACCTCGGCCAGGGTGGAGGCGCTGGGCTCGGCCCCGGCCATGGGCCCCGAGACGAGCACGGCGTCCGGCAGGCTGGAGGTGGCCACCGTGCGGGCGATCTCGGCGGGCGAGCGCCGGCCGGCCGTGGAGGCGAACTCCGGCGTCACGTTCATGAAGACCGCCAGGTCGTCGGCGTGGCACTGCCGCCGCCGCCGCAGCAGGGCCGCGGCGTCCGGTGCCCACAGCCCCATGTCGGACTCCCAGACACCGGTGGCCACCTCCCGCATGAAGGCCGCCTCGGTGGCCACGGCCACCGCCAGGGCGCACGAGGCGTCCCACAGGTAGTCCACGCCGAAGGGGATCCCCTCCGGGACGCACTCGGCCACCACCCGCGCCATCACCGCCGCCGCCACGAGGTCCGCCCGGAGCGTGTACGGCCGGTCGTTCTCGTTGCAGAACAGCACGGCGTCGAACCCGGCGTCCACCAGCACCGCCACGTCCCGGCGGACGTGGCGGACCAGCCCGTCCACGCCCCCGGCCTCGTCGTAGAGGGGGGTGTCCGGGAGCGCCGGCACGTGCGCCATGGCGATCAGCGGCTTGGCCCGGTGCGGGAAGGCCTGCCGGAACCGCCGGCCGGCGTCCGCTGCGTCCCGTTCTGCACGGTTTTGCACGATTTCGCCTGTTTTCATGGAGAGGGACTACCACGTCCGCCGGGACCGGCGCAACCGCTCCCGGCTGTGCCCGCCCGCTCCCGGGCCCACGCCTCGTAGGGCTCGAGGCTCGCCGGGTCGGCCACCGAGGCCACGGCCAGCGCCTCGTGGAGCGGGGTGCCCGAGAGGATCCGCTTCACCGGCACCTCGAGCTTCTTGCCGGTGAGAGTCCGCGGCACGGTGGGCACGGCCAGGATCCGGTCGGGCACGTGGCGGGGCGAGAGGTCGCGCCGCAGCGCCGAGCGGAGCCGCCCGGCCACGTCCTCGTGGTCCGCCCCCGGCGCCTCCACCACGAACAGCCAGATCTCCCCCGGGCCGCCCTCGGGGTCGTCCAGGTGGACCACCAGGCTGTCCTCCACCCCGTCCACCCCCTCGGCCACCGCGTACAGCTCGGCCGTGCCCATGCGGACGCCGCCGCGGTTCAGGGTGCCGTCCGACCGCCCGGTGACCACCACCGTCCCGCGCTCGGTGAGCGTGGCCCGGTCGCCGTGGGCCCACAGCCCGGGGAACGCCTCGAAGTAGGCCGCCCGGTAGCGGGCGCCGTCCCGGTCGCCCCAGAAGCCCACCGGCATGGAGGGCATGGGGCCGGTCAGCACGAGTTCGCCCTCCCGCCCCACCACCGGCGCGCCCGCCTCGTCCACCACGGCCACCGGGGCGCCCAGGCACCGGCACGAGATCTCGCCCGCCCAGACGGGATGGAGCGGGCTCCCCCCCACGAACCCGGTGCACACGTCCGTGCCGCCGCTGAACGACGCCAGCAGCAGGTCCCCGCCCACGCCCTCGTAGGCCCACCGCGCCGCCGCCGCCGGGAGCGGGGAGCCGGTGGACCCCAGCGTGGCCAGGGCCGAGAGGTCGTGCGCCTCGCCCGGCCGCAGCCCGGCCCGCACGGACGCCACCAGGTAGCCGGCGCCCACGCCGCCGCAGGTGACCCCGGTGGAGGCCATGAGCTCCCACAGCGCGTCCGGCCCGGGCCACGCCGGGTCGCCGTCGAACAGCACCACCGTGGAGCCGGTCAGCAGCCCCGAGACGCAGAAGTTCCACATCATCCAGCCGGTGGTCGAGTACCAGAAGAACCGGTCGGCCGGGCCCAGGTCGAAGTGGTAGGCCAGCGCCTTGACGTGCTCCACCAGGATGCCGCCGTGGCCGTGGACGATCGCCTTGGGCTTCCCGGTGGTCCCCGAGGAGTAGAGGACGTAGAGCGGGTGGTCGAAGGGGACGGGCTCGTGCTCCAGCGGCCCCCCGTCCGCCGTGAGCTCCTCCCAGGTGGACCAGCCGGCCGGCGGCGGCTCGCCCGGGTGGAGGTAGTCCAGCCACACCGCCCGCCGCACCGTGGGCAGGCCGGCGAGCACCGCCTCGGCCTCGGCCCGGCGCTCCACCGCCCGGCGCCCGTAGCGGTAGCCGTCCACGTGGAGCAGCACCACCGGGGCCACCTGGGCCAGCCGGTCGAGCACGGCGGCCACGCCGGTCTCGGGTGCGCACGCCGTCCACACCGCCCCCAGGCTGGCGGCGGCCACCATGCCCACCAGCGCCTCGGGGACGTTGGGGAGGCACGCCGCCACCCGGTCCCCCGGGCGGACCCCGGCCGCCCGCAGGCCGGCCAGCGCC
>JBOGGH010000543.1:0-2460 GCA_050743905.1 Acidimicrobiales bacterium | reverse complement strand
TCGGCCCGGAACCGGAGGGCCTCCACCAGCTTGTCCTCGGGCATCTCCACCTCGATGCCCAGCTCGGCGAGGGTGGCGGGCCGGCCGAGCTTCAGCTCCAGCCGCGCCTGCGCCTTCTGGACCCTGGCGAGGGTGTCACCGGCGTGCACCGGCAGGCGGATGGTGCGCCCGGTGTTGGCGATGCCGCGGGTGATCGCCTGGCGGATCCACCACGTGGCGTACGTGGAGAACTTGAAGCCCTTGCGCCAGTCGAACTTCTCCACGGCGTGCATCAGGCCGAGGTTGCCCTCCTGGATCAGGTCGAGCAGGGGCAGCCCGGACGCCTGGTACTTCTTGGCGATCGAGACCACCAGCCGGAGGTTCGACTGGACGAACGTCTGCTGCGCCCTCTCGCCGTCCATCACCGCCCGCCGGACCTCGCGCCGCTTGGCCGCGGTCAGGGCCTTGGTGGCCTTGCGGAGGTCGTCCTCCGCCGCCCGGCCCGCCTCGATGGCCTGGGCCAGCCGGACTTCGTCGTCCTTCGTCAGGAGCGGGTACTGCCCGATGTCGGTGAGGTACAGACGTACGAGGTCCTCGTCGTCCCGCTCGATGCGCTCCTTCGCCAAGATCTCCCGAACCTTCCCGCCACAGGGTGGTGCTCACGACACCGGGCTGCCCGCCGGTGCTCTCTGCCTGTCCCGTCCGGTGCCCCGCCGGTCGCCCACGGGCACAGAACGGCTGTATGCCGAGATTTTACAGGGCGCGTCAAGTGTCGTGACCCGGGGGGGGCTCCGCGCCCACCGGGCCGGGGCCCCCGGGCGGCCCGGCGACCGGCCAGGGCAGCAGCCCGGGCCCCGCCCACGACGCCACCAGGCCGGCCTCCAGGCGTGCCTGGACGGCCGCCGCGGCGGCGGCGTCCCCGGCCCCGGCCACCAGGGCCTCCAGGAGCGCCTCCCCCGCCTCCCAGGACTCGATCTCGTCCCGCCGGACCAGCCGCAGGGCCCGCACGGCCGGGGCGTCCGCGGCCGGCGCCGCCCGGCGGAGGTGGCCGCCGTACGTGGCGAGCAGCCGGGGCACGACCACCCGGTAGAGGCCGGCCAGGCGGGCCACGGTGCCCCGAGCGCGCGCCAGCTCGTCCAGCAGGGGGCCCATGACCGGCCCCGCCGGCCGGGTCAGCGCGTCCGGGTCCGTCCCGTCCAGCACCGGGAGCCGGTGGGCCCACAGCTCGGCGTGCCAGGCGTGCTGGCCGCTGACCACGTCCAGGTGGACCCGGGCCTCCGGCGACGTGGCCTCGGCCGCCCACGCGCCGGTCAGCTCGAAGAGGCGATGCTCGGCCCACCGGTAGGCGCCGAAGCGCTCGGCCGCCCGGGCCAGGGGGAGCGAGGCCGGGAGCGAGGCCGGGAGCGAGGCCGGGCACGGCGCCGCACCGCCGCCCGGCACCGGCTCACCCACGGGCCACCACCAACGGGACCGGGCGGTAGTGGTTGGTGATGGGCATCCGCCGGTCCTTCCCGAACGCCTTGGTGGTGATCCGCACGCCCGGGGGCATCTGGCGGCGCTTGTACTCGGCTCCGTCCACCAGCCGCACCACGCGGTCCACCACCGCCGGGTCGAACCCCTCGGCCACCAGCTCGGCGGCGGTGCGGTCCTGCTCCACGTAGGCCTCGAGCACCGGGTCGAGCAGCTCGTAGGGCGGGAGCGACTGGTCGTCGCGCTGGTCCGGCCGCAGCTCGGCCGACGGTGCCTTGTCCAGCACCTCGCGCGGCACGGGCCACTCCGCCCCCGCCTCCTCGGCGCGGCGGTTGCGGTGGCGGCAGAGCCGGTAGACGAGGGTCTTGGGCACGTCCTTGATCACGGCGAACCCGCCGGCGGAGTCGCCGTAGAGCGTGGAGTAGCCGGTGGCCATCTCGCTCTTGTTGCCGGTGGTGAGCACGATGGCCCCCGTGGCGTTGGACACCGCCATCAGCAGGACCCCGCGCACCCGGGACTGGAGGTTCTCGTCCACGAGCCCGTCGGGGGACGCCCCCAGGACCGGGGCGAGGAGGCCGGCGAAGGCGGCGTGGACCGCCTCGATCGGCACCTCGTGCAGCCGGACCCCCAGGCGCCGCGCCAGCTCGGCGGCGTCGGTGCGGGAGCCGGCGCTCGAGTACCGCGACGGCATGCTGAGGCCGGTGACGCGGTCCGCCCCGACGGCGTCGACCGCCACCGTGGCCACCAGGGACGAGTCGATCCCGCCGGAGAGCCCGACCACCGCGTCGGCGAAGCCGTTCTTCTCCATGTAGGCGCGCGTGCCGAGCACCAGCGCCTCGTAGACCTCGGCCTCGCTGCCGAGGGGCTCGGGGGGCAGCGGCCGCGCCGCCGGCGACCGGCGGGGGGCGCCGGGGACCACCTCCACCGCGGGCGCCGTCGCCGGCCGGCCCACGGGCACGGGGACGTCCGCCACCACCAGGTCCTCGACGAACTGGGCGCCGGCGGCCACCA
>JBOGGH010000542.1:0-2465 GCA_050743905.1 Acidimicrobiales bacterium | reverse complement strand
CTTCCCCCCGCCCCTGCCCTGCCCGGCCGGGCCACGACCGCCGGCACCCTGCTTCTGGCCGGGGCCGCCGGCGCCGGGCTTCGACCCCTGGCCGGGGCGGCCGCTGACGCCCCGGGCCGCCTCCTTGCCGGAGACCGCCCGGCTCTGGGAGCGGCTCCGGTCCTTGTCCGCCTGGTTCCGGGCGGACTTCTGCTCGCTGTCCTCTGCCATCGTCGTGGAGTCCTCGGGTCTTGTCGTGACGGTCTGCCTGCGCCGCCCCCCGTGCGGCGGCCGCCGCGTCCGGTGCCTGATCGGAGGATGCGCCGGAGAGCGTAGACCAGGGCCTGGCCCCGGAGCGCTGCGGGGAGCGTTGTGGGTCCAGACGCACGACGCGTGCGGCTGTGACGCGGCTACCCACAGGTAGCCTCCCGACCGTGACGCCAGACCCCCACCCGGCGTCGTCCGGCGGCCCCGCCGGCGAGGCGGTGCTCCGCCCGGCGGCCACCCTGATGCTGGTGCGGGACGGCGCCCACCATGAGGCGCCGCTCGAGGTGCTCCTGGTGCGGCGGAACCTCCGTTCCGACTTCGTGGGCGGCGCCTACGTCTTTCCCGGCGGCGGGGTGGACCCCGACGACGGGAGCGACCGTGCGGCCTCCTGCAGCAGCGGCCAGGACGACGCCGGGGCGAGCCGGATCCTCGAGGTGCCGGCCGGCGGGCTCGCCTACTGGGTGGCCACGGTGCGGGAGTGCTTCGAGGAGGCCGGTGTCCTGCTGGCGTACGGGGACCCCCCGGGGACGGCGCTCGTCTCCTACGGGTCGCCGGCGGCGGGAGAGCGGTTCGCCCGGCTCCGCGCCGAGGTCAACGCCGGGCGGCGGCGGTTCGTGGACGCCTGCTGCCAGGAGGGGATCGCCCTGGCCCTCGACCGCGTCCACTACTTCGCGCACTGGGTCACGCCCCAGGGCGCCCCGCGCCGCTACGACACCCGGTTCTTCGTGGCCGAGGCGCCGCCGGGCCAGGACGCGGCCCACGACGAGGGGGAGACGGTGGCCTCGGCGTGGCTCCGGCCGGCCGAGGCCCTCGACCGCTTCCGGGCCGGCGAGATCGAGCTGATCTTCCCCACCATCCGCACCCTGCAGGCGATCGGGCGGTTCGCCACCGCCGGGGAGCTGGTGGGCGCCGCCGCCGCTGCGGGCCGGGTGCCGGCCACCCTCCCGCGCGTGGTGGTCGACGGCCGCGGGGTGCGGATCCCGCTTCCCGGCGACCCCGGCTACGAGGCGGCGGCCGGCGCTCAGGCCTCGGCCGCGGCCACCGCGCCGGCCACCCGGTCCAGCAGGCGGGCCGTGCACCCCGAGGTCTCCACCACCGGGGCCACCTCCTCGGCCACCGTCCGGGCCAGCCCGGCGAACACCCCGGCCAGCTCGCCCTCCCCGAGGGCCACCGGCTCGCCGGCGTCCCCCCCCGCCGCCATGGACGGGTGGAGCGGGATGGACCCCACGAGCGGCACCCCCAGCTCGGCCGCCAGCCGGGCGCCGCCGCCGGACCCGAAGAGGGAGTAGGTGGCCCCGTGCTCGCACGTGAAGTCGCTCATGTTCTCGATGACCCCGGCCACCCGCAGGTAGCCCCGCCGCGCCATGTCCGCTGCCCGCGCCGCCACCCGCTGGGCGGCGAGCGGCGGGGTGGTCACCACCAGCATCTCGGTGCGCGGCAGCATCCTCGCCAGCCCCATCTGGACGTCGCCGGTGCCGGGGGGCAGGTCGATCAGGAGGTAGTCGAGGTCGCCCCAGTGGGCGTCCTGGAGGAACTGCTGGACGGCACGGTTGAGCAGCAGGCCCCGCCACATGATCGCCCGGTCCTCGTCGGCCAGGAACCCCATGGAGAGGACCCGGAGGAGCCCGTCGCCCACGGGCCGCTCGAGCGGCACCATCTTGCCCTCGCGCGCCTCCACGCCGCCTCCCATGCCGAGCAGGCGGGGGACGGAGAAGCCCCAGATGTCGGCGTCGAGGAGCCCCACGGCGCACCCGCGGCGGGCCAGGGCCACCGCCAGGTTCACGGTGACCGAGGACTTCCCCACCCCGCCCTTGCCCGAGGCCACCGCCAGCACCCTGGTCCCGGGCGGCACGGCGGTCTCGGGGGCCTCCTCCCGGGCCTTCCACCTGGCCCGCGCCATCACGGCCGCCTTCTCGGCCGGCTCCATCTCGGCAATGGTGAGGTCCACCGAGGTGACGCCGGGCATCCCCCCCAGGCGGCGCCGGACGTCGCCCTCGATCTGGGCGCGGAGGGGGCACCCGGCCACCGTCAGGGCCACCCCGAGAAAGACGGCGCCGTCCGGGCCCACCCGGACGTCCCGCACCATGCCCAGGTCCACGATGTCGTCCCCGAGCTCGGGGTCCACCACGTCGCGCAGCGCCTCCCGCACCTCGTCGGCGGAGGGTGCGCGGTGCCCGGTCGCCGGCAGCGGGCCCGGCCCGGCCCGGCCGGTCCCAGCC
>JBOGGH010000541.1:0-2475 GCA_050743905.1 Acidimicrobiales bacterium | reverse complement strand
CAACGTGCGCGCCCGGGCCGAGCCCGCCTGAGCCGCCTGAGCCGCTGCGCCGCCGCCCGGGGCACGGCGCGGCACCGGCGACGGACCCGGCCGGCCGTCACTCGGCCGTGCTGCCGGCGTCCTCGGCCCCCACGCTCTCCACGCCCTCGAGCTCGGACAGGGCGGCCACCAGCTCGCCGAGGTCGCCGGTGCCGTAGACCTGCAGGGTCACCTCCACCGGGCCCCTCCCCTCGCCCCCGGACGCTCCGCCGGCGCCCGGGCGGCGGCGCCCGCCGCGCCCCCGCACCTCGGTGGCCAGCTCGGCCACGAAGAACCCCAGCGAGGTGGCCCGCCCGAGCACCTGTCGCAGGACGCCCTCGCCGTCCACGTAGCGGACCCGGACCTCGGAGACGGCGCTGGACGACCGGGGCAGGTGGCGGGCGATCGGCGGGAGGACCACCACTACCACGAAGTACGCGCCGGTGGCGCAGGCGGCGAGGACCGGCAGCCCGGCACCGGCCGCGGCCCCCACCGCGGCCGTGACCCACACCGCGGCGGCGGTGGTGAGCCCGCGCACCGAGTCCCGCCGCACGAAGATGAGCCCGGCACCCAGGAAGCCCACCCCGGTGACCACCTGGGCCGCCACCCGTGACGGGTCCACCACCACCCGGCCGGGCTCCAGCACGTCGCTGAAGCCGTACTTGCCGAGGAGCACGAAGAGCGCGGCCCCCACGCCCACCAGGGTGTGGGTCCGCAGCCCGGCGTTCTTCTGGTGGATCTCCCGCTCCACGCCGATGGCCGCGGAGAGCAGCAGGGCGAGCCCCAGCTCGCCCACCTGCGTCCAGCCCTCGATGTTGGCCGTCGACGACGCGAGCATCCGTGCACCTGCCATGCCACTCGACCCACTGCTCGACTGGGCTCTACCCGGGGCGCACGCGGCCCGAACCCCCGCTGCCGCCCCCTACGCGGCGACGACGTACAGGTGGTTGGAGAGGTCCGGCCCGAAGGCCACCGTCGAGGCGTCCAGCTCCAGGAGCAGCGTGCCGTCGGGCCCGCGGGAGGCCACCACCGCCGTCGCCCCCGGGACGAACCCGTGCTCGTCGAGGTAGGCGAGCGCCGTCATGTCCAGCTCCACCTGCTCGCTGATGCGCGCCAGGGTGACGGTGGTGCCCGGCGACGCCTCGGCCAGCGGGATCTGCCCGGCCGCCGGCCCCTCGGAGGCCGAGCCCGGGATCGGGTTGCCGTGGGGGCACGTGCCCGGGTCCCCGAGGAGCTGCACCAGCCGCGCCTCCACCTCGTCCGAGATCACGTGCTCCCAGCGGCCGGCCTCGCGGTGGACCTTGTACCACTCGAGCCCGATCACGTCGACCAGCAGGCGCTCGGCGAGCCGGTGCTTGCGGACCACCTTGCGGGCGAGGGCCGAGCCCTTGGGCGTGAGCTCCACCACCCGCCCGGCGCGCCGGACGTAGCCCTCCTGCACCAGCCGGTCGAGCATCTCGGAGACCGAGGGCGCCGAGTGGCCCAGCCGCTCGGCGATCCGGGCCTGGATGACCGGGGTGCCCTCCTCCTGCAGCGAGTGGACGGTCTCCAGGTACTCCTCCAGGGGAGGGTGGTACCCGCTCTCCATTGGCCCGATCCTACCGGGGTGCCCGAGGGGCGACCCCGGGACGGGCCGGCTCAACTGCCGGGCAGCGCCGCCTGGTCGGCGGCGGGCGCCGAGCCCTGCCCAAGCTGCGCCTTGAGCGCCGCCAGCTCCTGGTCCACCTGCGCCGACGAGCCGGCCTCGTCCAGCTCCTTCTGGATGTCGTCGGTCCCGCCGCCCACGTCCTCCAGGACGCCGGACTGCAGCAGCTCGTCCACGGCGCCGGCGTGCGCCTGCATGGTGGCGATCTTGTCCTGGGCGCGCTGGAGGGTCTGGCCGGAGTCCGAGAACGTCTTGGAGATCCCGGCCGCGCTCTCGTCCACGGAGCTCACCGCCTTGGCCGCGGTGTACTGCGCCTTCATGACCTCCTTCTGGGTGCGGAAGTCGTTGACGCGGTGCTGCAACGTGGCGAGCGTCTGCTCCAGCTTCTCCTCCTGCTCGGTCATCTGCTGGTGCTGGGGCTCCATCCCGTCGATCTGCGCCTGGGCGGCGGCCTTGCGGGACAGCGCCTCCTTGGCCAGGTCCTCCTTGCCCTGCGACAGCGCCGCCTTGGCCTGGTCCTGGAGGTGGTCGACCGAGTGCTGGAGCTGGGTCTCCTGCAGCTCGATCTGCTTGCGCGAGGCGGCGATGTCCACCAGCGCCCGCCGGACCTGGGTGATCTGCTCGAGCATCTGCTCGTAGGAGAGGTCGAGCATCTCGTCCGGCTTCTCCGCCGCGTCGAGGGCCTTGTTGGCCTTGGCCTCGAGGATCTGGTGGGCGCGTTGGAAGAGGGTCATGTCGATCGGCTCCTTGTCGCCGGCCCCTCGGCCTGCGGTGCCACGAGGCTACCGTCGCCCGAGGCCGCCGGTCCGGCG
>JBOGGH010000540.1:0-2478 GCA_050743905.1 Acidimicrobiales bacterium | reverse complement strand
GCGCAGAGCACGCGGCATCGCTGGCCCAGGAGATCGCCGAGTCCTTCGCCACCCACGTGGCGAAGGAAAACGACATCCTGCTGCCGCCGCTCGTGGACGATGACGACGTGGACCTGGTGCAGCTTCTCGTGCAGATGCACCGCCTTACGGAGGCCGCCCAGGACGAGACTTCGACGAGCGAGGATGTCGTTACCCGCGACCCGGAGGCCGTAGTGCTGTCGCTGCTGTTGGAGGCAACGGAAGCCCTGGCCCATGCGGGGCTCGGTGACCGGGCTTGCCGGCTGGCGGCGTCGGCCTGGTCGGCCTTGCGCGTGCCGAGACCCGAGCTCGCTGTCCGGGTCACCGCCGCCCTGCACCGCCTTAACCGGTTGGTGCGTCCCGAACTCGCTTCGTTCCGCCCGGCATCCGATGCTCGCCCTCTGGTTTCTGACTCCGAGCTCGACGTTCGGGACCTGGCCCCGGCCCAACGCCACCAGTCGATATTCGCCGAGTACGAGGCCCTTTGTCCGGGGGCGGGATTCGTGCTCGTCAACGACCATGATCCCAAGCCGCTGCGCTACCAGTTCGAGGCCGAGCACCCCGGCGAGTTCACCTGGGACACCCTCGAGACCGGGCCGCAGGTCTGGCGGGTGCGGGTCGGCAAGGCCCCGGCGGAAGAGGCAGGCCCGCTCGACGCGGGCGGTTCCGGGCAGGAGGACGAGCCTGATCTCGACGTACGCCCTCTCGCCCACGGGCAGCGCCACGACGTGATCTTCACTGCCTACGACGCCCTTGGCCCCGGGGCGGGCTTCGTGCTCGTCAACGACCACGACCCCAAGCCACTTCGCTACCAGTTCGAGGCCGAGCACCCCGGTGAGTTCACCTGGAACTATCTCGAAACCGGCCCACGCGAATGGCGGGTGCGCATCGGACGGGCGGGGATCGAGGCGCTTCGATGATCCCGGTGACCGGGAGAATCCTCCTCTGCCGGCGCGCGAACCTCGGCCCGGGTCTGCTTCACCGTTTCGACGTTGATGGGCGCTTGATTGTCGTGGTGGCACTCGGTGACGAGCTCATCGCCCTCGACGACACTTGCAGCCACGAGGACGCCTCGCTGGCCGAGGATGGCGAGATCGACGCGGACGCCCGGGAGATCGAGTGTTGCCGTCACGGCGCTCGCTTCTCCCTCGATGACGGATCCGTCGCCTCGCTGCCGGCCATCTCGCCCTTACGGACCTATCGCGTCATCGCCGACGGTGACCGGGTATTCATCGAGATACCGTCATGAAATTATGGATCGACCAAGACCTGTGCACGGGAGACGGATTGTGCGAGGAGATCTGTTCACAGGTCTTCACGCTCCTGCAAGACGGCCTGGCCTATGTGAAAGAGGAGGGCGCCGTGCTGAGCGAGCCCGGCGGCGCTGGCAGCATGGCCCGTGTGCTCCCCGAGTTCGAAGACGCGGTGAGAGAAGCGGCCGAAGAGTGCCCCGGAGAGTGCATCTTCATCGAGGAATAGGACAGGGTACCGGCCGCTGTCCGATGCGGCTCTGAGGGCTTCCCGATACCTCCGGCCTGATGCATCCCGTGTGAGGGGTGTCAGACGGGTGGCTTGGACGCCAGCGATCCCCGAGCCACCGGAAAGAAAATCGTCTCCTCCAGCCGAATCTGGACGTCCACTATCCGGGCCAACTCCGCGACGGTGATCGCCACGTCCGCACCACCTTCGAGAGACCACTCAGCGTGTGCAGCGTTCTTGCGATCGCGCCGTGTTCCCGGTCGAGAGCCTCCACCAGCGGCGAACCGACCTGGGAGCTGATCGCCGGAAATGCAATCTCCTCTTCGAGTGCGGCGTGCCCTGACAAGGAGTTCACGATGCCGAGCGCCAGGCTATTTCCCGCTTCACCGAGGTACTCCGCCTTCACGCCAGATCCACTGATGGCAGGTTGTCGGAGTCGTTCAAGCCACGCTCGCAACTCATCGCTGAGGCCCTGACCAACGGCACAAGGGGTGCATCGACGAGGGAACCGCGGTGTCAGCCTTCAGGAAGTGCGCGTCGACCTCGATGCCGTCGATCCACAGGCTGATCGCCTCGGTCGGGCGGCAGTTCACGTCGTCCACGACTTCACCTCGGGTGAGGGAATCCACGACGACAAAGATAGCCTCCTCGTCCTGAGCGAAGACACCCGGCGCCCAGTGCACGCACTGTCCCGACCCCATGCATCGGCCTCTGTTGACGCCGATCTCCAGTTCCACTCCTCGGACTCCTTATTCGAAGTTGATCGAATCTTGCGAACCGGCGTGGTTCACTAGGATCACGTCGAAGACGACCCCGACCCGGGGTCCCCAACGGTGGCGCCCGGATCGTCGCCGCTGGAGATGGCCGTGCCCGCCAAGGATGGCGTGCTCGTCGGCCGTACAGCTCCGTTGGACAACATCCGGACAGAGGACACCGACAAATTGGCCGCCAGTACGAGACCGGTCGCGATGAGGAGTGCTC
>JBOGGH010000539.1:0-2488 GCA_050743905.1 Acidimicrobiales bacterium | reverse complement strand
CCCCCACACCGGCCGCCGTCAGCCGGCGGCGCGGGTGAGGCGCACCGGCACGGGCGCCGAGCCCGCCGAGACCCCTGCCGCGGTGGCGGCACGGCGGGCGTGGTAGCTCGACCGGGTGAGGGGCGACGCCTCCACGTGGGCCAGGCCCGCCGCCCGGCCGGCCTCGGCCACGCGGTCGAGCTCCTCGGGCGTCCACCACCGGGCTACCGGGAGGTGCCGGGCACTCGGGCGCAGGTACTGACCCACGGTGGCGATGGACACCCCCACCGACCGGAGGTCGGCCAGCGTGGCCGCCACCTCGTCCTCCCGCTCGCCGAGGCCCACCATGAGCCCGGACTTCACCACCAGGCCGGCGTCCGCCGCCCGCGCCAGGACCGAGAGGCTGCGCGCGTACCCGGCCGACGGCCGGACCGCCCGCTGCAGGCGCGCCACGGTCTCGACGTTGTGGTTCAGCACGTCGGGCCGGGCGTCGACGATCGTGGCGAGCGACGCCGCGTCGCCCTTGCAGTCCGAGACCAGGACCTCCACGCTGGTGGCCGGCCGCCGGGACCGGATGGCCCGGACGGTGGCGGCGATGGCGCCGGCGCCCCCGTCCGGCAGGTCGTCGCGGGCGACGCAGGTGACCACGGCGTGGGCCAGGCCCATCCGGTCCACCGCCTCGGCCACCCGTGCCGGCTCCCCCGGGTCGAGCGGCAGCGGCTTCCGGGTGTCCACCTGGCAGAAGCCGCAGGCCCGGGTGCAGCGGTCGCCGTTCACCATGAAGGTGGCGGTGCCCTCCGCCCAGCACTCGTAGATGTTGGGGCAGCCGGCCTCCTCGCACACCGTCACCAGGCCGAGGTCGTGGACGGTGCGCCCCAGGCGGAGGTAGTCCTCCCCCATGCGGGCCGGCACCCGGAGCCACTCGGGCTTGCGGGCCCGGGCCGGGAGGCCCGCCGCCGGGTCCACCCCCGCCTGCCGGAGCCGCCGCAGCGGTGCCCGGTCGGCGGCCGCCGCCTCCGGCCCCGCCGTGGCCGCGGGTGACCCCGGGGGACCGACCACCGCCTGCTCCTCGACCCCGGACCGGCCCCACGCCTCGGTGGCGCGTGCGGCGATCGCCGCGGCCACCTCGCCCATGCCCAGGTCGAGCCCCTCGGCGGCCAGCGAGGTCACCGGGAGGTCGGCGATCCCGCAGGGCACGATGTGGCCGAACATCGAGAGGTCGCAGTGGACGTTGAGCGCCAGGCCGTGCTGGGTGCGCCGCCGCCCGCCGGCCCGCACCGTGCGCACGCCCACCGCGCCGACCTTGCGCGGGCGATCCGTGCCGGTCCCCAGCCAGATCCCCGGGTACCCCGGGTGGCGACCCACCCCGCCCACCCGGCCGCCCACGCCCAGGCCCTCCAGCGCGTCGATCACCACCTGCTCCAGCCGCCGGACGTGGGCCGGCCCGGCTCCCGGGTGGTCGGCCACCGTCAGCACCGGGTAGACCACGAGCTGCCCCGGCCCGTGGTAGGTGACGTCGCCGCCGCGGTCCACCGCCACCAGCTCGGCGCCCACGGAGGCCGGGTCCACCAGCACGTGGGCCGGGTCCGCCCGCACCCCGAGCGTGTAGACGTGCGGGTGCTCCAGGAGGAGGAGGTAGTCGTCCTCGGCCCGCGCCGCCAGGGCGCGCTGGAGCACCAGGGCCTCCCCGTACGGGACCCGGCCCACGTGGCGGACGCGCAGCACCGGCGACCGCCTAGAGCTCTGCGGCCCAGTCCCGGGAGCCGAGCAGCTCGGCCATGCGCCGGAGGAAGGAGGAGACGTAGGCGCCGTCCACGGCGCGGTGGTCCCAGCTCATCCCCAGCACCCCGGTGGAGTGGATGGCGATGGACTCGCTGCCGTCCGGCAGCTCGACCACCACCGGCCGGCGGCGGATCCCGTCGGTGGCCAGGATGGCCACCTGCGGCTGGTTGATGATCGGCACGGTGAAGTACGTGCCGAACGGGCCGTCGTTCGTGACGGAGAACGTGCCGCCCGCGATGTCGTCCGCCGTGAGCTGCCTCGTGCGCGCCCGGTCGGCGAGGTCCCGGATGCGCCGCGCCAGGCCGCGCAGGGTCACCTCCTCTGCCCGGTGGACCACCGGGACGATCAGCCCCTCGTGGTCGAGGTCCACGGCGATGCCCAGGTTGACCTGCTGGTGCAGGACCAGCGCGTCCTCCCCCACCGACGCGTTCAGGTTGGGGAAGTCCCGGAGCGCCTCCACCGTGGCCCGGGCGATGAACGGCAGGTAGGTGAGCGAGAAGCCCTCCTCGGCCCGGAACCGGGCCCCCCAGGCCCGCCGGATGCGCTCGACGTTCTCGAAGTCGACCTCGGTGGCGATGAACGCGTGGGGCGACGTGGCCTTCGATCGCACCATGTGCTCGGCCGTCCGCCGCCGCATGTTGGAGAAGGGCACCACCCGGTCCCCGGCGGCCGGGCGGACCGCCGCCGAGGGGGCGGCCGCGGGCTGCGTTGGCGGGGGCGCCGCGGG
>JBOGGH010000538.1:0-2491 GCA_050743905.1 Acidimicrobiales bacterium | reverse complement strand
GGGCCACCGGGGCCGGCCGTGGCCGGCGGGCAGCCCGGCGGCGCACCTGGCAGGATGGGGGTGCAGGGCTGCACGGCCAGCCGGCGGCACCTGCGTCGTCCCCGGGCGGGACCCGGGCGCGGCACCGAACACGACACCACCAAGGAGGGCATCCCGTGAGCAGCCCTACCCCAGACCGACCGGTCACCGTTCCCTCCGTCCGGGCGCGCAAGCGCCGTGACGGCGCCGACCCGATCGTCATGGTCACCGCCTACGACGAGCCGGGGGCGCGCATCGTGGACGCCGGCGGCGCCGACGTGATCCTCGTGGGGGACTCGGTGGCCAACAACGTCCTCGGCTACGAGGACACCCTGCACGTCACCGTGGACGACATGGTCCACCACACCGCCGCCGTGGCCCGCGCCCGCCCCCGCAGCCTGGTGGTGGGCGACATGCCGTGGATGAGCTACCACGTCTCGGCCGAGGAGGCGGTGCGCAACGCGGCCCGCCTGGTGCGCGCCGGCGCCGAAGCGGTGAAGCTGGAGGGGGGCCGGAGCCGGCTGCCGGTGATCGAGGCCCTGGTGCGCGCCGAGATCCCGGTCATGGGCCACATCGGGCTCACGCCCCAGTCCGTCCTGGCCATGGGCGGGTACCGGGTGCAGGCCAGGAGCGTGGACGCCGCCCAGGTGCTGGTCGACGCGGCGAAGGCGCTGGCCGCCGCCGGCTGCTTCGCCTTCGTCCTGGAGGGCGTGCCGGACCTGGTGGGGGCCACCGTAACCGGCGCCGTGGACGTGCCCACCATCGGGATCGGTGCCGGGCCCGGCTGCGACGGGCAGGTCCTCGTCTTCCACGACCTGCTCGGCCTGGGCCACAGGGCCCCGCCGAAGTTCGTGCGGCGCTACGCCGACCTGGCCTCGGTGGCCACCTCGGCGGTGGCCGCCTTCGCCGCCGACGTGCGGAGCGGGGCCTTCCCCGGAGAGGCCGAGAGCTACCGCACCCCGGACGAGCTGCGCGAGGCGCTGGCCGAGGAGGGAACGCCCGGATCCGGCGGGTAGGGGCGGGCGCGCCACGCCGGCGGGCGTGGGCCGCCCCCGGCGCGCTACCATGCCCCGGTCGGCCGAAGCCCCTGGGCACCGGCCGAAGGACATCTGTACACCCTGCCCCGCTCGAGGGGCCCGGGCGGACTGCCGCCCGGTCCGGAGGGAGGTGAGCCGCACGTGCGGCCCTACGAAGTGATGGTGATCTTCGACACCGGCGCGGAGCCGCCGGCGATCCAGGCGGTGGTGGAGCGCGTCCTCGAGACCGTCCAGGCCACCGGGGGCACGCCCGGCGCGGTCGACCGCTGGGGACGGCGGCCCTTTGCCTACGAAGTGAAGCACCGGCGCGAGGGCTACTACGTCCTGGTGGGCTTCGGCGGCGAGGTCCAGACCGTGCACGAGCTCGATCGGATGCTGTCGCTGGCGGACGAGGTGCTGCGGCACAAGGTCGTCCGGCTTCCCGAGAAGACCGGGGCCCGGACGGCGCCTGCGGCCGGCGCCGGGGAGCAGGCGACCGAGCGCTCGGCGGGGGCCGGCCGGCAGGCCGAGCAGGCCGCCGGGTGACGGCGGGAGAGCGAGGAGGAGCGCCATGCCGGACAACTCCGTGACCCTGGTGGGGAACGTCACCCGGGATCCCGAGCTGCGGTTCACCAACACGGGCCAGCCCACGGCCTCGTTCGGGCTGGCGGTCAACCGCCGCTGGCAGAACCGCCAGACCCAGGAGTGGGAGGAGGCCACCAGCTTCTTCACAGTGGTGTGCTGGCGGGACATGGCCGAGAACGTGAGCGAGAGCATCACCCGGGGCGCCCGGGTGGTGGTGACCGGCCGTCTCGAGCAGCGGAGCTGGGAGACGCCGGACGGCGACCGCCGGTCCAAGGTGGAGGTGACCGCTGACGAGATCGGTCCGTCGCTGCGGTGGGCCACCGCGCAGGTGACGAAGAACGAACGCCGGGCGCCGGGTGACGGCCCACGCGGCAGCCGCCAGGCCCCGGCGCCGCCGCCACCACCACGTGAGGAGCCTCAGGCCGCCTACGGGCAGGACGAGGAGCCCTTCTGATGGCACGGAACAACTACCGGGGAGGCTCGTCGCGCCGGGCGCCCAAGGACCTCGGCCGCCGGGTGAAGAAGAAGCCCTGCGCCATGTGCCGCGACGGCGTGGCATGGGTCGACTACAAGGACGTGCCGGTCCTGCGGAAGTACATGAGTGACCGGGGCAAGATCCGCTCGCGCCGGGTGACGGGGAACTGCGCCCAGCACCAGCGGGACATCGCCCGGGCCATCAAGGTGGCCCGCGAGCTGGTCCTCCTGCCCTACACGCAGCGGACGGTCACCGAGAAGCCGGGCGGGCGTGGTGGCCGCGGCGACCGCGGTGATCGCGGCGGCTTCCGGGGCGATCGCGGCGATCGCGGCGATCGCGGCGATCGCGGCGATCGCGGCGATCGCGGCGACCGGCCCCAGGGCGACCGGCCCCAGGG
>JBOGGH010000537.1:0-2500 GCA_050743905.1 Acidimicrobiales bacterium | reverse complement strand
GCCCCCGGGTGGTGCCCGGCGGACCTGCACCGGCCGGGCCCGCGGCGTGGAGGCTCAGCCCTCGTCACCGGCCCCGGGGCGCCGGTGGCGCTTCACCTCCCCCCGGCGGCGCTTCTCCTGCAGCCGCCGCTCCTTGGAGCCCCGGGTCGGCCGGGTAGGGCGGCGCGGGGTCTCCACGGCCAGGGCGGCGGCGAGGCGGGCGGCGAGGCGCTCGAGGGCCAGCTCGCGGTTGCGGGCCTGGGAACGCTCGTCGGAGGCGGTGGCCCGCACCACCGGGCCAAGCCGCTCGAGCAGCCGGGCGCGCTGGCGGGGACCGAGGGCCGACGACCGGCGCACGTCGAACCGCACCTCCACCCGGCTGCTGGTCCGGTTGGCGTGCTGGCCGCCCGGTCCCCCGGGGGTGGTGGCCCGCCACGCCACCTCCGAGAGGGGGATGGCGAGCGAGCGGCTCACCCGGAGGCGGTCCTCGCCGGCCACGCCCGAGAGCGTAGGCACGCCGGCGCCGGTCCGGCGGCACCGCGTGGCGCGGCGCTCCCCCGCTACGCTCCTGCCATGGAATACCGACACCTCGGGCGCAGCGGCATGGTGGTCTCCGCCCTCTCCTACGGCAACTGGATCACCCACGGCAACCAGGTGGAGGAGGACGCGGCCAAGGCCTGCGTGGCCGCCGCGCTGGACGCCGGGATCACCACGTTCGACACCGCCGACGTCTACGCCCTGGGGGCGGCCGAGGAGGTGCTGGGGCGGGCGCTGCGCGGCGTGCGGCGCGACTCGATCGAGATCTTCACCAAGGTGTACTTCCCCACCGGGGAGAACCCCAACAACCGCGGGCTGTCGCGCAAGCACATCATGGAGTCCCTCCACGCGTCGCTCGACCGGCTGCAGACGGACCACGTGGACCTGCTCCAGGCCCACCGCTTCGACGCGGAGGCGCCGCTGGAGGAGACCCTGCGGGCCTTCGACGACCTCGTCCGGCAGGGCAAGGTGCACTACGTGGGGGTCTCGGAGTGGACGGCCGGCCAGATCGCCGACGCGCTGCGCATCGCCGGCGAGATGGGCTTCGACCGCATCGTCTCCAACCAGCCGCAGTACTCGCTGCTGTGGCGGGTGATCGAGGCCGAGGTCGTGCCGCTGTGCGAGAAGGAGGGGATCGGCCAGGTGGTCTGGTCGCCCCTGGCCCAGGGCGTGCTCACCGGCAAGTACCTGCCCGGGGCGGCGCCGCCCGCCGGCTCCCGCGCCACCGACCTGGCGGACGGCGCCGAGTCGATCTCCTGGCTGCTGCGGGACGAGGTGCTGGACCCCGTGCAGGGGTTCGCCCGGCTCGCCCGCGAGGCCGGCCACACCCCGGCCACGGTGGCGCTGGCCTGGGTGCTCCAGAACCAGAACGTCGCCAGCGCCATCGTGGGCGCCAGCCGGCCGGAGCAGGTGGTGGAGAACGTGAAGGCGGTCGACGTGGTGCTCGAGCCCGAGCTCGTCCAGGCCGTCGACGAGGTGCTGGCCCCCGCGGTCCTGCGCGACCCCGGGTTCACGTTCAGCCCGGAGGCCCGCCCCTGACGGGGCGTCACCGGGCCCTGACCGCGCCGCCGGCCGGCAGTGACCGGGTCCGCCCCCGTTCAGAAGCGCGAGCGGAACGACCTGAGGGCCATGGTGGAGCGCACCCGGTGCTCCTCGAAGACGCGCTCGTAGCCGGTGTGGGCGATCAGCCACCGGCCGCCTGACACCTCGTACTCGTCGCGGTAGAAGGCCGTCCCGCCGATCTCCAGGTCGGCGGCGGGGATCACCACCCGGTCCTGCAGGTACCACACCCCGGTGGCGGTGGCCCCGCCCTCGCGGATCTCGATCTCGGGGTGGTGGCCGTGGTGCTCGGAGACGATGGCCGGGTCGCCCAGGGCCTCGGTCAGGAAGGCCACGATGGCCTCCCTCCCGTCCAGGGACCGCCGGCCGTCCTCGTAGGCGGCGGTGCACCCGGGGGTGAGCAGCTCGCCGAGCTCGTCGAAGCGCTTGAGGTCGAGGAGGCGGAAGTAGGCGTACTTCACCTGCTTGACGGCCTCGATCGCCTCCAGGTGCCCTTCCGGCACGCCCCGCCTCCCCGCTCTGCCGGCCGGTCCGCCGGCCGGGCTGTCCCGCCCCTGGGGCGGCCGGTCCCTCGGGCGGCCCCCCGGCGGCCCCCGGTGGCCCCTGGCGAGTGTACCGGTGCGTCCCGGACGCCCCCGGATCCGCCCCGGCGGCGGGCGGGGATCCTGAGAATCCGCTGATGACGGCTCCCCCGCCCGCCGGGCGCCCCGACGCTACGGTGGCCGGCTGCGCCACCCACCCCTCCCGTGACCGAGCCACCCACCACCTCCCTGGCCACAGCGGGAGGCCGCCGGGCCGGCCGCACCGGCAGGGCGTCCGGGCGGCTGGAGGCATGACCCCCGTTGCCGGTCGCTCGGCGGTCGACGGGCTCGACAGGCTCGGCGGCGGTGGTGTCGGCGACCACGGCCGTGGCCCGGGTCGGGGC
>JBOGGH010000536.1:0-2504 GCA_050743905.1 Acidimicrobiales bacterium | reverse complement strand
GCCGCACACGTCCTCCTCATCCATCACCCGCAGCGTGGCCCGGACGGCCGCCATGGCCAGCGGCTGGCCGCCGAAGGTGGTGGCGTGGTCGCCCGGGCCGAAAGCCGCCGCCACCTCCGCCCGGGCCCAGCAGGCGCCCACCGGCATGCCGTTGCCCAGGGCCTTGGCCGTCGTCACCACGTCGGGCTGCAGGTGCTGCGCGTGGTGGGCAAACCAGTGGCCGGTCCGGCCCAGCCCGGTCTGGACCTCGTCCAGGACCAGCAGCACCCCGCGCTCGGTGCACAGGTCGCGCACCCCGGCCAGGTAGTCCGACGAGGGGACCACCACCCCGCCCTCGCCCTGGACCGGCTCGAGGAGCACCCCGGCCACCGTCCCCGGGTCGAGCACCCGGCCGAGGGCGTCCAGGTCGTCGTAGGGGACGTGGAGGAAGCCCTGGGGCAACGGCTCGAAGGGCACGTGCTTGGCCGGCTGGCCGGTGGCGGCGAGGGTGGCCAGCGTGCGCCCGTGGAACGAGCCCCACGTGGACACCACCACGTGGCGGCCGGGCCCGGCCCAGCGCCGGGCCAGCTTCAGCGCGCACTCGTTGGCCTCGGCCCCCGAGTTGCAGAAGAAGACCTGCCCGCCCGCCGGCGCCTCGCCGCCGCCCATCAGCCGGTCGAGCGTGGCCGCCACCTCGGGCGCCAGCACGTTGCCGTAGAGGTTGGACACGTGGCACAGCGTGCGGGCCTGCTCGGCCACCGCCTCGGCCACCGCCGGGTGGGCGTGGCCCAGCGAGGTCACCGCCAGGCCGGACACGAAGTCGAGGTACGCCCGCCCGCCGCCGTCGTAGAGCAGGCTGCCCTCGCCCCGCACGAAGGTGGCCGGCGGGGGCGGGTAGGTGTGCATGAGCGAGCTCACGGCACCACCATCGTCCCCACCCCGCCGTCGGTGAACAGCTCCAGCAGCAGGGCGTGCGGCACCCGGCCGTCGAGCACGTGCGCCCGCGCCACCCCGCCCCGCACGGCGACGGTGCAGGCCTCGGCCTTGGGGGCCATCCCGCCGGCGGCGGCGCCGGACAGCACCATCGCGTCGAGCTGCTCCACCGTGACCTGCCGGCAGAGGGTGGTCGGGTCGTCCGGGTCGGTGCGCAGCCCCTCGACGTCGGTGAGGAAGATCAGCTTCTCGGCCGACAGCGCCACCGCCACGGCGCCGGCCACCGCGTCGGCGTTGATGTTGTACGCCTGGCCGCTGGCGTCGGCACCGATGGTGGCCACCACCGGCACCAGCCCCTCGGCCAGCAGCCGCTCGAGGATGGTGGGGTCCACGTGGAGGACGGTGCCCACGTAGCCGAGCGCGGCCGGGTGCGGCTCGGCGGTGATCAGGCGGGCGTCCTCGCCCGAGAGCCCCACGGCGAGGGGCCCGTGCACGTTGACCGCCGAGACGATGTCGCGGTTGACCTTCCCCACCAGCACCATCCGGGCGATGTCGAGCGTCTCGGCGTCGGTCACCCGCAGGCCGTCGCGGAACTCGGTGGCCTTGCCCAGCCTCCCCAGCAGCTCGCCGATCTGCGGGCCGCCGCCGTGCACCACCACCGGCAGCAGGCCCACCGACCGCAGCAGCACCACGTCCTCGGCGAACGAGGCCAGAGGGTCGCCGGCCGCGCCGGCCAGGGCGTTGCCGCCGTACTTGACCACCACCACCTTGCGGTGGAAGCGCCGGATGTAGGGCAGCACCTCCACCAGCAGGGCGGCCGTCTCCGCCGGGCCCCGGGCGGCCGCCCCCGCCGGGCCCCGCGCCGCCGGCCCGCTCACGAGGTGGTCCGGTTCTCGTCGATGTAGCCGTGGCCGAGGTCGGTGGCCAGCACCGCCGCCGACCCGGTCCCGAGCCCCAGGTCGCAGGCGATCTCCACGTGCCGGCCGGCCATGTGGGCGGCCACGGCGGCCGTGTCGTGCTCCGCCGCCACCCCGCCCACGCACACCGCCATGCCGCCGTAGGCCACGCCCACGAGATCGGGGTCGAAGCCCACGCCGGCCGAGCCCAGCTCGCTCACCACCCGGCCCCAGTACGGGTCGGCACCGTTGAGCGAGCACTTGACGAGCAGCGAGTCGGCCACCCGGCGCGCCGCCCGGTGGGCCTCCCCGTCCGTCCGCGCCCCGGCCACGGTGATCCGCGCCACCTTGGTGGCCCCCTCGGCATCCGCCGCCATCTGCCCGGCCAGCGAGGCACAGGCCTCGGTGACCGCCGCCTCCAGCGCCGCCTCGGCCACCGGCCCGGCGACGCCCCCGGCCAGCAGCAGCACCGTGTCGTTGGTGGAGGTGCAGCCGTCCACGGTCATGGCGTTGAAGGTGGGGACCACCGCCCGGGCCAGCACCCGCTGGACGGTGGCCGGGTCGGCGGCGGCGTCCGTGGTGAGGACGGCCAGCATGGTGGCCATGTCCGGCGCCAGCATGGCGGCGCCCTTGGCCATGCCGCCCACGGTGAACCCGGCGGCCGCCACCGCCACCTCCTTGCGCACGGTGTCGGTG
>JBOGGH010000535.1:0-2511 GCA_050743905.1 Acidimicrobiales bacterium | reverse complement strand
CCTCCCGACCGGGGGGTCCGCCCGCGGCCGGGGGTCCGCCGGCGTTCCCGCCGTCGCCGGCCCGCTCACGCGCCAGCGCCGACCGCAGCCGGCGCAGCACCTCCTCGCGCCCCAGCACGGCCAGGGACTCGAACAGCGGCGGCCCCACGGTCCGGCCGGTGACCGCCACCCGGATCGGCGCCTGCGCCTTGCCGAGCTTGCGGCCGGCCGCCTCGGCCACGCCGGCCGCCGCCTCCCGCAGCGCCTCCACCGTCCACTCGCACCCGGTGTAGGCGTCGGCAGCGGCGGCGAGGATGGCGCCGGCTCCGTCGTCCCGGGCCACCGCCTTCTCCCAGCTCGCTGCGTCCACTGGCGGGTCGGCCAGGAACACGAAGTCCACCATGCCCGCCACCTGGTCCAGGCGCGCCACCCGCTCCTGGACCAGCGGCGCCAGCGCCTCGAACGTCCCCTCGCTGAACCGCTCCGGCGGCCACGGCGGGCGGTAGGCCTCCCCGGCCTCCCCGGCCTCCCCCGCCCCTCCGGACGGCGCAGCCCCCCCCGCCGGCCCGGGAGCCACCGACGGCGTCCACCCGCCCCCGGCCCGCACCCGCTCGGGCTCCAGCCACGGCCGGCTCCGGGCCACGAACTCGGCCACCGGCAGCTCGCGGATGTACTCGCCGTTCAGGTGGGTCAGCTTCCGCACGTCGAACTGGGCCGGGGCGTGGTGCACGTCCTCCAGCCGGAACTCCTCCACCAGCACCTCCACCCCCACCTTCTCCCGGTCCCCGGCCGGGCTCCAGCCGAGCAGCGCCAGGTAGTTGCGGAACGCCTCGGGCAGGTAGCCCTGGTCGCGGTAGCGCTCCACGGACACCGGGTCCCGGCGCTTGGACAGCTTCTTCCCCTGCTCGTTCACCAGCATCGGGAGATGGGCGAAGGCGGGCACGGCCGTCACCTCCCCCCACCCGGCCTCACCCTCGGCCGCCTCGTCCAGCGCCTGCCAGAGCAGGAGGCCCTTGGGCGTGGTGGGTAGCAGGTCCTCGCCCCGGATCACGTGGGTGATGCCCATGTCGCGGTCGTCGATCACGTTGGCCAGCACGAAGAGCGGGCGGCCGGCGGACGTCACCGCCACGAAGTCCTCCATCGCCGCGTTGGGGAAGGTGACCGTCCCGCGCACCAGATCCTCCACCACCGTCTCGCCCTCGTGGGGCGTGCGGAAGCGCAACGCCCGGCCACCGCCGACGCCGGCGCCGTCCGGCCCCACCCGGTCCAGCCCCCGGTCACGGCAGTGGCCGTCGTAGCCCGGAATGGCGTTGCCCTCGGTCCGGGCCAGGACGTCCTGGCGGGTGCAGTCGCAGGCGTAGAGGAACCCCCCCTCCCACAGCGCGTCCACCGCCACCCGGTGGCGCTCGGCCCTCGCCGACTGGCGGTAGGGGCCCTCGTCCGGCTCCATCCCCAGCCACGCCATGGCCGAGAGGATGCCGTCCACCCACTCCTCGCGGTTGCGCTCGGCGTCCGTGTCCTCGATGCGCAGCACGAACACCCCGCCCTGCCGGCGGGCGAACAGCCAGTTGACCAGCGCCGTCCGGGCGCTGCCAACGTGGAAGAACCCGGTGGGCGACGGCGCGAAACGGACCCTGGGCGGGGGTGGGGGCGGGGCGGTCAACCCGCTACCGGGCTACTCGTCCTCAACAATGGAGATGGCCCCGGTGGGGCACCCGTTGACCGCCTCCTTCAGGCGCGGGCGGAGCTCCTCCGGCGGGTGCTCGTCGAGGATGTAGAGGAAGCCGTCGTCCCGGACCTCGAAGACCTCGGGCACGATGCCCATGCACACGGCGTTGCTGGCGCACTCGTCGAAGTCCACGACGACCTTCACTGGCTGACCTCCTCGATCCCGGGACCGTTGGCTCGTGCCCAGACTGTACTCGTACCGGTTCACCGGCCCCGGTCGCTCGCCCGGCCACGGACGTGACCCGTGCCGCGGCCCTGGGCGCTGATCGCCCCGCCCCACGTCCGCCGGCGCGCGCCTGGTCCCGGCCTCGCCGTGCCCCGATCTCCGTGCAGTACGATGCGACGTTCCAGTTGGCTCGTTTCGGGTTCGGGGGGTAGCGCTCATGCCGGTGGCGTCTGCTTCGTTGGCTTCTCCGTTTCGGTGCTCGCACTGCGGCGTGGACGTCGTCCGCACGAACGCTGCGTCGTGGGTCCACGTACCGGTGGCCCTGCCTGGTCCGCGCGCCGGCCCGGCCGCGTGGGAGGCGTGCCGGACAGAGGACGTGCGGGCCTGGGAGCTGGCGCACGCTTCCTGGTTCCGGCGCGTGGTGCTCCGGCTGCGGCCGGCAGTCGATCACTGACGCGCCGCGCCGCGCCGCGCCGCGCCTGCGCCCGCGGCACCCACCGCCCCCCACCTCCGGCTCACGGCCGGTCGGCGGCCACCACCCACATGGCGAAGAACTGCGACCCGCCCCCGTACGCCTGCCCCAGCGCCCGCCGGGCCCCCTCCACCTGGTGCTCGCCGGCGAGGCCCCGCACCTGGAG
>JBOGGH010000534.1:0-2516 GCA_050743905.1 Acidimicrobiales bacterium | reverse complement strand
AGGTGTCGGCGCGCCTCGCCGGCGCGCTCGGGGCGCGCCGGGTGAGCACCGGCGAGGCGCAGCGGGCGATCGCCGCCCAGCGCGGCATCTCCACGCTCGAGCTCAACCGGCTGGCCGAGCTGGACCCCACGATCGACAACGAGATCGACGGCGTCTTCCGTGCCCTGGCGGCGTCGCCCGAGCCGGTGGTGGTGGACTCCCGGCTCGCCTGGCACTTCCTGCCGGCGTCCTTCAAGGTCCACCTCGTGGTGGACCCGGGGGTGGGTGCCTCGCGGGTGCTCCACCGGACCGGCCACCGGGCCGAGCACTACGAGTCGGTGGACCACGCGCTCGCCGGCACCGGGGAGCGCGTGGAGAGCGAGCGGCGCCGGTTCCTCCAGACCTACGGCGTGGACATCTTCCGGCTGGTCAACTACGACCTGGTGGTCGACACCACGGAGGCCCCGCCGGTCGCGGTCGCCGACGCCGTGCTGGCGCGCTACGCCGGCACGGCGCCGCTGGTGGGGCGGCCTGCGCTCCTGCTGGCGCCGCGTCGGGTGCGTGGCGCGGACGAGGGCGATGACGGGGACACGGTCGGGGGCGCGGCCGGTGCCGACGACCGCCTGGGGGCGCTCGTGGACGAGATCCGGCACCACGGGTTCACGCGCCTCGAGCCCGTGGTGGTCGACTACCGCAGGCCGGCGTTCTCGGTGGTCCACGGCCGCCGGCGCCTGCGTGCGGCCGTGTGGTGCGCCGAGCCGCTGGTGCCGGCGGTCCTCCGCGACGGCGCGGCTCCCCGCCCGAGCTGACCCGGGCGGGCTACCGGGCGGTGATGTACTCGACGAGGACCTTGTGGTCCGCCTCGAGCGCCTCGATCCTGCTCTTCACCACGTCGCCGATGCTCACGAGGCCGGTCAGCCGGCCGTCGCTCACCACCGGGACGTGACGGACACGCCGATGGGTCATGATCTCCATCACGGCCTCGGGCGTGTCGTCCGGCGAGCAGGTGTGGACCGGCGTCGACATGATCGACGCCACGGGCGAGGACAGCAGTTCGCTGCCCGACCGGTCCAGCCGCCGGACGATGTCCCGCTCGGAGACGATGCCGTCGATGTGGGCACCGTCCTCGGAGACCACCAGGGCCCCGATGGACCGCGCGGCGAGCTCGCGTACCGCGTCGCCCACGGTGGCCGTTCGGGAGATCGTGGCCACCGCCGATCCCTTGGCGGCCAGGATGTCGACGATGTGCATGGCACACCCCCTTCGTGTAGGGGGCCGTGGAGGCACGCACCGGGTGGGCGCCGCACGGTCCCTCTCCTGCACAGTCTACGACGGCGCGGTCGCCGTGCCCAGGGGATCCCGTAGGTCTCGCTCGTGCATGGCGTCACGAGCCGCCCGTCCCCGGCGCGCCCCTCGAGGAACTGGCGGATGAGCGGGTCGTCGCTCGCCCGCATCTCCTCTTTCCCGGCGAACTTCACCAGGTGCGACCGGACCAGGACCCCCATGACGCCGGCGGTCCGCATGACCGACGAGATGTTGTGGGTGATCACGAAGAAGGTGGCGCCCGTCTCGCGCTGGGCGGTGACCACCAGCTCGTCCAGGTACGCCACCCGGACCGGGTCCAGACCGGAGTCCGGCTCGTCGAAGAGCACGATCTCGGGCTCGGTGACCATGGCCCGGGCCAGGCCGGCCCGCTTGCGCATGCCGCCCGACACCTTCCCGGGCAGCTTCTGCAGGTGGTCCAGCAGGCCCACCAGCTCGGCGTTGCGCAGCACGTCCTCGCGGATCTGCCGCTCGTTGCGCCGGGTGTGCTCGCGCAGCGGGAAGGCGATGTTGTCGTAGAGGCTCATCGAGCCGAAGAGCGCGCCGTCCTGGAAGAGGACGCCGAACTTCTTGCGGATCTCGTAGAGCCGGCGCTCGCGCATGCCCACGATCTGGTCGCCGTCCACCCATATCTGCCCGCGATCGGGCCGGAGCAGGCCGAGGATGGTCTTGAGGAGCACCGACTTGCCGGTGCCCAACAGTCCCATGATGGCCGTGATGCGGCCCTTGGGCACGTCGAAGCTGATGTCCTCGAGGACGGTGTGGGTCCCGAAGGACATGGTGACGCCGCGTAGGGCGATGATCGGCTCGCCCGGGCCCACCCACGCCCTCGGCGTGCCGGGGCCCGAGGGTCGCACCCCGGTCACCGTGGGCTCGCCGGCACAGCCCGGGGCCGGCGCGGCACCGGCGGTCCCGCAGCGCCCCTGTTCCCGCTCCATGTCGTAGGAACGCCGGTCGACCCCCCACCGCACGGCGCCGCCCACCGGGTGAGCACCGCCTCGCAGGCGGCGGGCGGAGGGAGATGCCGGAGAGGTGGAGCGGTAGGTTTGCTGCCGGCGCCACCGGGTACGCCATCGCGGGCATGACCAGCTCCCGCCTGCTGACGCGGGTCCGGAGGGCACGCGCCGGGCCCGACATGGACGTGCACGAGGGCGGCCTGGGCTCACGGGCCCAGGCGGTGGCCTTGGCCACCCTCTGCATCGTCCTCTTCCTCA
>JBOGGH010000533.1:0-2521 GCA_050743905.1 Acidimicrobiales bacterium | reverse complement strand
ACTCCGCACCCCGCGTCACGAGGGCCACCACCGCGGCGTAGGCGGCGAAGGCCAGGAAGAGCCCCACGGCCAGCGGCGGCTCGATCCCCGTGCGGTGGTGCCCGCCGGTCACGACCCCGTGCCCGCCGCCCCTCCGTCGTCCTCGAGGAGGTCGATGGCCAGTGCCGCGCTCCACGCGAACTCCCTCGCCCCCGCCGGCTCGCCGGTGAGGGGGTCGTAGTACTCCGAGAACCCGCTCTCGGCCACCATGGCGAGGGTGGCGCGCCGCAGGTCCTCCGCCTCCACGTGGTAGCCGTACCGCCGCAGGCCGTCGATGACCAGCCAGTTCGTGTTCACCCAGGTGGGCCCCTGCCAGTAGCGGCGCGGCTGGAACCAGGTGGAGCCCACCGGCACGGTGGGCAGGGGGCAGGGCGTGCCCAGCTCCCGCGGGTCCCGTAGCTGCTCCACCAGGCGCGCCGCGCGTCCGCTGTCCACGCAGCCCGCGTAGAGGGGCATGAACCCGGCGATCGACGGCACCTTGACGAGCTGGCGGGTGCGCGCGTCGCGGGAGTAGTAGGAGCCGGTGCCGCCGTCCCAGAGGTCCTCCATGGCCGACCGGTGGGTCCGCACCGCCGCCGCCAGCCTCGGCGACATCGGCGTCCCTATCTCCTCGCCGATCTCCCGCAGGCGGTCGTCGGCGCGGACGAGGATGCTGTTGAAGGTCAGGTCCTGCACCACGCACGGTCCGTGGAGGAGCGCGGCGTCCGTCTCGTAGCGGTCCCGCCGGATGGCCCGGAGGGCGGCGTACAGCCGGAGCGCCTCCAGCGTGGAGCTGCGCTGGTCGGCCGGGACGTACTTCGTGTCCCACCGCAGGCGCGTGGCGAGCCGGTCCGCCCGGGTCCGGGCCACGAGGTCGAGCCACCACGGCACGGGGGAGCGCCCGAGGACCTCGAGCAGCGGCGGGCTGTTGTCCAGCCCGGTCTCCCAGGGATGGATCTGGATCACGAGCGCGCTGCCGTCGACGCCGCGGTCCAGGTGGAGCCACTCGTGGTAGGCCACGAGCGGCTCGTGCACGCTCCGGTACCACGCCAGCCGCCGGTCGCGGGGGAGCATCTCCCCCACGCGGACCACGGCCTCGGCGATCATCGGGGGCTGGCTGATGCCCCCGGTGGCCACATCACGCGGCGCCGACGGGCTCACCCGGCTCCGCCACACCCGGCGGTCCCACCAGTACCGCCACCCGCGCTCGAAGCGGATGTTGGGGACCATGCCGTTGGCCCACTGCGCGCCGAACATCCTGCGGAGGCCCGCCATGGCCGCGTCCACGTCGTAGTGCCGCTGCCCGATCGCCACGAAGCACGTGTCCCACAGGTGCTGGTGGTCGTAGAGGCCGCGGGCGGGCGCCACGTAGCCGTCGCGCTCGTTCCCCGCCAGCACGGCGATCGCCCGGTCGCGGAGCGCCGCCGGCTCCACGTCCGGACCGGTCGGGCGTGCGGGCGGGCCCGGCTCCCGGTCCCGTGAGCCCGTCATGGTGGCCCCACAGCGTACCGGCTCCCCCCGGACGCCCGGCGTCCGGCGAACGTGGGCCGGGGGACCACGAGCGTCAGGTAGGCGCCGGCCCCGAACGGGATGGGCAGCCAGAAGCTGACCAGCCGCCAGCCGATCACCGCCAGCGTGGCAACGCCCTTGGTGATGCCGTTGCCGGCGAGGAGGAGGGGAAGCACCACCTCGATCACCCCGAGCCCGCTCGGCGTGAGCGGGATCGCCGCGGCGACGTTGGCGATGCCGAAGGCGCAGAACAGCACCACCGGGTTGGCGTGGTGGCCGAGGGCGGCGACGAAGCACCAGAGCGACGCCGCGTCGAGGATCCAGTTGACGGACGCCCAGAGGAGGACCCGGCGCAGGCGACCGGGGTCGCTGCGGAGGCTCCTGACCGAGGACGAGAGGCTCCGCACCATGCCCTCGGCGGCGTCCGCCCGCACCCGCGGGACCCTGGACGCCACGGCCCGGGCCACCCGCACGGCGTGCTCCTCGCGCACGGCGAAGACGTGCACGAAGAAGGCGACGGCCACCAGCACGGCGCCCCCCACCGTGACGGCGCCGAGGTAGAGGTGGTCAAACCCGGTGAAGGGGATCGACGCCAGCAGCGCCACCCACAGCATCAGGTTCAGGACCACGGACGATCCCGGTCCCTGGCTCGCCATCGTGAAGCAGACGTCGGCGGGCTTCACCCCGTTGCGGGTGAACAGCCGGTAGCCGAGCGCCGCACTGGCCGCGGACCCAGCGGGGACCACGTGGCCGAGCGCCGTGCAGGAGCTGTCGATGCGGAAGACCGTGGAGAGGCCCGGTGCCCCCGGCGGGAGGAGCGAGCGGGTGAGGAGCGAGTAGCTGAAGAGCGAGAGGGCCTCGAGCACCCCCCCGGCAACCAGCCAGGGGGTGTCGATGCGCGCCAGCCGGGACCAGTCCGCCTGGCGGAGCTCGGGCACCACGAAGAGGACGGCCACCACGCCGAGCACGGCGACCGTGGCCGCCAGCCGCAGCA
>JBOGGH010000532.1:0-2536 GCA_050743905.1 Acidimicrobiales bacterium | reverse complement strand
CCCCCGCGAGCGTTGTCTGTCGCCGCTCGTATGGGCCGTGCTCGACCGGGCGAGCAGCGGGTGGCGCGGCGTCGAGATGACGCCCAAGGTCGTTCGTCATCTGTAGGAACTACGACGCGAGCTCCTGGGTCCACTGATCCTCTCCGGCACCGAGGGCAACACCACCGACGTCGAGTCGACCAAGCAACCGGCTGCTGTCACAGCGGCCGCGTAACATCATCAACCGGCAGCCTCCGTCCGCGCACAACCCTCGCCGCCGCGGCTACTCGGCTGGCGGCTCCTCCTCAGGATCGGCAGCCGTGGTCGCGGCCGGAGAGGTCGATATTGCAATCGGAGGCGACCAGGGAGGTTCGATTCGGATCCCGGCCGCATGGTGTGGCGCGTACGGGATGAAGCCGACGTGGGGCTTCGTGCCATATACGGGGGTGTTTCCGGTCGAGCACACGCTCGACCATGTTGGGCCGATCACGACGACGGTGCTGTACAACGCCCTGGTGCTCGAGGTGCTTGCCGGCGCGGACGGGCTGGACCCCCGGCAGGGCGCGATCACGGTCGACTCGTACAAAGACGCAGTCGAAGAACCGGTGGATGGCCTGCACATCGGGGTGCTGACAGAAGGATTCGGCCTGGTGTGCGCCGATCCCCGTGTGGAAGAGAAGGTGCGCGCCGCGCTCGACGTTCTGGAGGGCCGGGCGTGGTGGTTCGTCCGGTGTCGGTACCGATGCACCTGACGTTCCGCACTTCTCGAGGCGGTTATCGCCCCCCACCGCCAGTCAGGCCGAGCGGCTCGACAGGTAGGCCCCGTGCGGGACGTGCAGCAGGTCGAGCACCTGGAGCTGGAGTTCGGTGAGCTCGGGCTCGAAGACCTGGACGACGTCGTCGGCGCGCATCAAGTAGTTGCGCTCCACGTCGCCGAAGATCTCAATCACGCGAGCTGCTGAGGGTGCCGGGCAGTTGCGCAGCTCGGGGTAGAGCGCGATCCCCCGAAGCCCTTGGGCACGCATCGCCGTGCGGATCTCGCGCTCGATGAGTGCCTCGACGAGCTGGGCGAAGAAGTGACAGGTGAGCAGCGCCTCGATGCGGTGCGGGGTCTCCAAGAAGACCGGCGCCACCTCCTGGGGTCCCTTCAAGACGTGGTGACGGCGTTCGAGGTTGGGCTGATAGCGGTAGGCGGCAAGCACCTGGGCCGGCGTCATCGCCCGGTCGTTCGTGATGAGAGGGAACAGGCCATCGCAGCGCGCGTCGTAGGCGATGGCCTCACTGTTCAGCTCTGCCTTCACGTGGAAGACCGTCTTGTCGTGCCGTCGGTAGCGGGTCTTGCTCCCAGGTCGCCCCCTCTTCTCCTGGGAGAAGGTCTGGACCTTCTCCTCGCTCACCGTGGTGGTGATGAAGCGGATCGCCCCGGCCTCTTTCAGCGCTTCTCTTGCGGCCTCTTCGACTGCGACCAACGTGCGCAAACGTGAGCGCGGGGAGGTGAGGCGCGCCTCGAGCGCCTCGATCGCACTGAGCCCCTTGTCGATCGCCGCGCTGCGGGATGCGCCGTCGCGCGTCGCCTTGTCCGAGGAGTGGACCCAGATCACCCGGTAGCCGTCCGAAGAGGGCACCGGTGCCTCGTAGGTGCGCCAGACGCGCTCGTCGTCGCCTTCGCGCTCGGCCTCGAGGCGGAGCGCCTCGTCCCAGGTAGGCGCATGGGTCTGGATCCAGTCCTTGAACCACTTGTCCTCTTTGCGCCCGTGTGGGATGACGGTGACGAAGCGCCCGCCAAGGGCGTCGATGTGGCGCATGGCCGCCGACGAGCAGAGCTTCGCGTCCGCGACGTACAAGAACGCGGTCGTCCGTGGTCAATGACGACGAGCGCGTCCCAGGTCGGGATGTGGGTCACGTCGTCGTTCGTGTTGCCGTCACAGATGCGCAGTGCGACCGGTACAGCCCCGTCGGCACAGACGGTCAAGATGTAGACGAGTTGGCGCAGTGTGGGGCGGAAGTCCTTGTTGTGCCCATAGGTGACGACAGGGGCCTTCTTCCCGCCGCGCCACCCGGCCTCGTAGGCGCGACCGGTGAACGTCACGCTCGTCGAGTCATTGTGCAGTTCGGAACAGTCGATCCCAAAGGCACTCACCGCTGCGAGCACGGTCTCGGTCAAAAGGCTCGCCCGGTCAGCATCGAAGAGCCGGTCGAGGGCGCGTCCGACCCGGTCGTCGTTGAGATGCTCCGCGTCACCTGAAGACAGTCCGAGGAGACCGGGCTCGAAGGGGGCGGCCCACGCGCCGATCGCGTAGAGGGGGCGGTGGCGGACACAGATGTTGCGCACCACGACGCCCACGACCTGTCCTGGGGAGAGCCGAAGGCGCCGGTCGTGCTTTTCCAAGTAACCCACGAGGCGTTCGTCGAAGCCGATCTTCGACAAGAAGTGGCAGACGATGGGCAGGCTCCCGAGCTTCTCTTCCACGAGATCGAAGGGACCGGACCCTGTTGCGTTCACACCTGTCATCGTATAGAGTGACCGACATGCAGTGGTGGATGGTCGGTCGAGGCA
>JBOGGH010000531.1:0-2546 GCA_050743905.1 Acidimicrobiales bacterium | reverse complement strand
GTCCACAATGACTGGAGGCAAACTTGGAACCGCGAGAATCTCAGGGTGCCAGTGAGAGTCACGGGTCCCGGCAGCTCAGCCGGCGGCAGTTCCTCACCCGTAGCGCGGCGCTTGGCATAAGCATCCCACTCGCCGGCGAGCTCTTCGCCGCCTACACCAGCAGCCCGAGCGCGGCAGCCGCGTCGACTAGCGCCGCCAAGTCGAGCTCGAACTCCTCATCGAAGGGGATCACAGTCGGCCTCGACACCGACATCGACACCCTCGACCCCATCTCCTTCCGCTCCGACGCCGCATACGAGGCGGTGATCCAGGTCTACGACATGCCGGTGAACAACCCCGTCAAGCCGATCGACGGCATCCTCCAGGGTGTCGCCGGCTCGCTCGTCCCCGAGCTCGCCGTCAAGTACTCGGTATCGCCTGACGAGACGGTCTACAAGTTCACCGTCCGAAAAGGCGTGAAATTCAGCAACGGCTACCCCGTCACAGCCGACGCGTTCCGCTACAGCTACCTTCGCGCGCTTGAGGGTCCCGGCTACGCCAGCCTAGTCATGGGCCTCCTCAAGGTGACGAAGCCCTCGCAGATCGTCGCCACGGGACCGATGACCTTCGAGCTGCGCCTCTCAGAGCCGAACCCGCTCGGGCCGAAGCTCGTCCCGCTGTCGGTGCTCGAGATCATGGACCCGAAGCTCTCGAAGCACGAGGCGACGAAGAAGGACCCCTGGGCCGCCGACTACTATCGCACCCACATGATGGGGACCGGTCCCTACATGCAGAGCAGCACCACCTGGCAGTCCGGCAACCAGTACCTCCTGGAGAAGAACCCCCACTACTGGGACAGGTCGAAGGTGAAGAACGGCGGCGTTCTCCTCAAGTACGTCCCCTCAGCCGACGACCGCGCTCTCCTTGTCCAGGAGGGCTCGATCGACGTCGCCTTCGGTCTGCCGGCTAACAAGCTCCACTCGCTCCGCCACGCTCACGGTCTCAGGCTGATCAACGTGCCGAGCCGGAACTGGAACTACCTCGGCATGAACAACACCATCAAGCCCTTCAACGACGTCCGGGTGAGGCAGGCAATCGCCTACGCCCTCCCATACGAATCACTCATCAAGGACTCCTTGTACGGTTTCGCCTCTCCGCTGAAGGGCATCATCGCCTCGAGCACGCCGACGGCGGACGACAGCCTCTGGCCCTACAAGACCGACGTCCGCAAGGCAAACCACCTGATGGCCGAGGCGGGGTACTCGAGTGGGTTCAACACGACGCTCACCGTCCAAGTGTCGACGCCCGACGACCTGAACTCGGCGACGTTCATACAGGCCGCCCTGCACAAGATCGGCATCGACATCACGATCAGCCAGGTCTCCAGCGCTTCGTTCGCGACGAAGGTCGACAGCGGAGAAGTGCCGATGTTCATCGACTACTGGTACTCCTGGGTGGACGACCCCTTCTACCAGATGTACTGGCTCCTCGACTCGAAGAACACCGAGACCGGCGGCTCGAACACAGCCAAGTACTCCGACGCCGAGATGGACAAGCTCATCAACTCCGGGGTCTACGACACGAACGCCAGAACCCGCGAGCAGAGGAGCCGTGCCGTCCAGACGAGGTTCAACGAAGCCGTGCCGTACGTCCCACTCTACTCTGAGAACTTCACGCTGGCGACGCGCACCGACGTGAAGGGCGTCAATGTGTTCCCCGACCAGTACGTGCGTTTCTGGATGCTCTACAAGGACTGAGGGGCCGACCAAACTGAGGAAGCGAGGAAGGGCTGGGGGGTGACCCTTTACATCCTCAGGCGAGTGGCTCTCGCCGCCGTCACGCTCGTCGGAATAGTTGTAGTGGTCTTCCTCGTGACGCACGTGCTGCCCGGCAATCCTGCGGTCGTGCAGGTCGGTGGCTACGCCAACGCCCACACGCTGAAGGCGATCGAGCAGCAGATGGGCCTCGAACGGCCACTCTCCGCCCAGTTCTGGTCGTACGTGGACGGTCTCTTACACGGCAGCCTCGGCACGAGTTACACGACCGGCAACCCGGTGGCCGAGGATCTGCTCACCCGGCTCCCGGCGACGATCGAGTTGGCCGTGGCGAGCACCGTGATCGCCTCCCTTGTCGGAGTCCCGCTTGGGATCGCAGCTGGGCTTCGCGAGGAAAGCGCGACGGACTGGCTGGGCCGCCTCGGTGCCCTCCTCGGATCGAGCATTCCGCTCTACTGGCTCGGCCTCGTCCTCATCGTCCTCTTCTACGCTGTATGGCACCTGGCACCGGCGCCGTCCGGTGAGCTGAACGCCTTCGCGACGCTTCCTACGACCTACACTCACTCGGTCATCCTCGATAGCCTCCTGAGCGGCAACTGGGGCACGGCGGCCGACGCCCTTGAGCACCTGGCGCTCCCGGCGGTGACACTCGGAGTAGTGGAGACGGCGCCCATCCTCAAGATCACCCGGGCGGCGACCCTCGAGGTGGCAGGAAGCGACTACCTGCGCACCGCCCGGGCCTACGGGCTGTCCAAGTGGGAGATCTTCCGCAACGACGTCCTGCGCAACGTC
>JBOGGH010000530.1:0-2549 GCA_050743905.1 Acidimicrobiales bacterium | reverse complement strand
GGTGGGAACGGCCGGACGGCGCCGCCGCCGCCGGGGGCGTCCCACCGTCCAGCACGAAGGGCGGCGCATCGTCCGGGCGGACCACCTGCTGTCCGGCGGCGGCCAGGAGCATGCCGAGGTCGAGGTCGCCGGCCTCGGCCGCCACCGCCAGCCCGGCCTGCGCCATCGAGGAGGCGATCTCCTCCTGGTGGTCGTCGACGTGCTCGCCGTGGGCCCGCCGCCGGGGGACGAGCACCGGCACCTTGCCGGCCCGCAGGGCCGTGATGGCCGAGCCGACGCCGGCGTGCGAGACCACCACGTCGGCCCGGCGCATGGCGTCGAAGAGCACCTCGGACGCCAGGAGCCGCGAGGACGCGAGGTCGAGCCCCGAGACGTCGGTGAAGCCGGTCTGCCAGGTCACCTCCACGCCCGGCGGCAGCGCGCGGGCCACCGCCTCCACCATGCGCCGGAAGCCGTAGCGGTTGGTCCCCACCGTCACCACCACCCGCCGCAGGACCGGGTCGGGGCGGGGGCGGGCGCGGAAGCCGTCGAGCACCGACCCCCGGTACGACCAGCCGTCACGCTGCCAGGCCGGCCACTGGCCGTAGCGGTGGACGCCCGGGACCCGCTCCAGCAGCCGGGCCGTGAGCGAGGCGCCGTGGACCCTGGCCGCCGTCTCGATGTAGTGGGCCGGGATGCCGCGAGCCCGGGCCGTCACCAGGTAGGGCACGGCCGGCAGCGACCCGGTGCTCACCACGCTGTGCCAGCGGCCACGCCGCACCACCTCCAGGGCCTGGCGGGTGACGGTGATGGTGGCCCGCACGTCCCGTGGCTCGCAGAGGGGGATGTCGAGGCGCCGCTCGCCGCCCAGCAGGGAGCGGCTGTGGGGGGTGTCCGGGGCCACCCAGGTCACCTCGTCAGCGATCCCCACCAGGCGCGGCCGGAGGAGCCACAGCTCCTCCAGGTGGCCTCCACCCACCGTGACCAGCAACGATTCCACCCCCATGGTCTCCCAGACGGCCGTCCCCCGGCCGTCCCGCTCCTGGCGGCGGGCCCGCGGGACGCTCGCAAGACGGGCGCCGGTCACCGTGGCGCCGTGTCGCGCGACGGTGCCCAGACCCTGCTGCCGGTGCCCGGGGACGTCCTGGTGGCGGACGTCCTGGTGGCGGTCGACGAGGAGGCCTTCGGCGACCTGTGCCGGGACCTGGCGGACGAGATCGGGTCCGTCGTGGGGCGCGTGCCGGACGTGGTCGTGGGCATCGCCCAGGGCGGCAGCTACGTGGCGGACCAGGTCTGCGAGGCCATGCCCGCCGCCCGCCGCTTCGACGTGAGCGTCCGGCGTCCCGGGACCGAGATGAAGGAGGCGCTCCACCTCCGCCCGCTCCTGTCCCGCCTGCCGGGGGCCCTGAAGGATCTCCTGCGGGTGGCGGAGGTGCGCTACCGGGAGGCGGCGTGGCACGCCCGCCGTCGGCGCGCCGTGGGGCCGGCCCGGAGCGCCGAGCTGGCGGGGGTCCTCCGCTCCCACGAGGCCGTGCTGCGCGGCGCGGGGGACGTGGTGATCGTGGACGACACCATCGACAGCGGGAGGACCATGTCGACGGTCCGCGACGAGATCCGCCGGGTCAGCCCCGGGACCCGCGTCTGGACGGCGGCGATCACCTCGACCTGGCGGCGGCCGCCGGTGGTGCCGGACGTCGTCCTCCGGGACCGCGTCCTCATGCGGTTCCCGTGGAGCCACGATGCGGGATGAGGGGATCCTGGCGGTCGACCTGGACGGCACCGTGGTCCGGTGCAACACCTTCCCCCGCTACGTCCGCTTCCAGGTGGCCGAGGGGGTCCGGCGCAAGGACGTGCGGCTCGTGGCCCGGCTCGCCGCGGCCGTGCTGCTGCGCCGGCTCCGGCTGATCGGGCACCGCGCCCTGAAGGCCGAGGTCGTCCGGCAGTCCGGGCGCGTGGACGGCGAGTCGTGCCGCGCCTGGGCGCGTGAGCTGCTCCGCACCCACGGCAACCCGGAGGTGGTGCAGCGGGTGGCGGCGTGGGAGGGGCCCAAGGTCCTGGCGAGCGCCGCTCCCGAGGCCTGCGCCCGGGCGTTCGCCGAGCTGCTTTCCCTCGACGGCTGCGTGGGCTCCGTGCTGGCCGCCGGCGGCCTGGTGGACAACGAGGGCGAGGCCAAGGTCGACCGCCTGGCCGCTGCCGGCTACCGCCACATCACGGTGGCGATCACCGACGACGCGCGCGCCGACGCGCCGCTGCTGGCGGCCGCCCGGGAGGGCTACCTGGTGGACGCCCACGGGGCCGTCTCCTCCCTCCGCCGGCCCGAGCCGGCGCGATAACCGGGAGCACCGGGCCCGCCGTCGGTACGCTGCACCCGGCGGTGCCGGGGTGGCGCCGCGTGGCGCCGCGTGGTGCCACTGCCGGGCGAGGAGGCCGTCATGGAGGACGCCGTCGAGGGGCCCTCTGCCGCCGCCCCGGGCCACCGGGGACCCGGCACCGGTGCGCAGCGCCGCTCGTGGGCGCCGGCGCTCTTCCTGGTGCCGGTGGCCACGGTGGTGGTCCCGCTGCTCTACAAC
>JBOGGH010000529.1:0-2557 GCA_050743905.1 Acidimicrobiales bacterium | reverse complement strand
CCCGGCAGATCGACGCCGTGGTCCAGCTCCTGGCGGCGGCGGGGATCGCCGTGGGCCCGGCGGCGCTGTTGGGCGCCGATCCCGGGGACGTGAGCGTGGGCCTGCCCGAGCGGGGCGGGCCCGCCCTCCGCCACGCCATGGGACCGGTGGAGCGCGACGCCGCGCTGCCGGCGTGAGCACCGCGGCCGGCGGCCTGGGCCTGCGCACGCCCTCGCCGGCGCTGGTCCGGGCCAGGGCGGCCGTCTTCCCCGAGAGCGACGCCGCCGTGGCCCGGCGGATCGGCTGGATCTGGGGGCTGCTCTTCCTGAACGTCCTGCCCTACTCCCAGAAGTCGGCCCTGGTGCCGATGCCGACCTCGGTGGGCAAGGTGATCACCCAGGGCGCGCTCGGGGTGGCGCTCGTCCTGGCGCTCACCCTCAACCGCCGCCTCCTGGTGCGGCCCAACCTGTTCCTCGTCCTCATGTCGGTGCTCTGCGTCACCTCGGCGATGATGAGCGTGCGCGGCTACTTCGGCTTCGGCTCGGTGGTCCGCGGCGGCCGGCTGGTGGGGATGGTGGCGGTCCTGTGGCTCCTCACGCCGTGGTGGGGGCGCCCGGATCTCCTCTTCCTCAAGTACCACCGGCGGGCGCTGGCCGCGGTGCTGGCCGTGGTGGTCCTGGGGGCGATCGTGTTCCCGGGACCGGCCTTCGCGCAGGCCGGCGGCGGCCGGCTGGGCGGGGCCATCTGGCCGGTCCCGCCCACCCAGGTGGCGCACTACGGCGCCGTGCTGGCCGGCACCACCGCCGTCCTGTGGTTCGCCGGCCTGCTGAAGGCGCGCTCGGCGGCGGCGATCGCCGTGGCGGGGCTGCTCCTCGTGGTGCTGTCCCACACCCGCACGGCGCTGGTCGCCTTCCTCCTGGCGGTCCTGGCCGCGGCACTGAGCCTCTTCCTGAGCCGGCGCCGGGTGCGCAAGGCCCTGGTGGCCACGGTGGTGGTGGGCGGCCTGGTGGCGTTGAGCTTCGCGCCGTTCCTGAGCTCGTGGTTCGCCCGGGGGGAGACCAACGGCAACGTCAGCTCCCTCAGCGGGCGGACCGTGGTCTGGTCGGCCGTCAAGGAACAGCCCCGCACGGAGGTCAACACGCTCTTCGGCTACGGGATGTCCAACGACTCGTTCGACGGGCTGCCGATCGACTCGAGCTGGTACGCCACCTACCTCGACCAGGGCCTGGTGGGCGACGTGGTCGACGGGGCGGTGCTCCTCCTGCTCCTGCTGCTGGCCGTCTTCAGCCCCCGCGGCCCGCGGCGGGCGCTGGCCATCTTCCTGGTGGTCTACTGCTTCATCGCGTCGTTCACCGAGACCGGCCTCGGGGAGGCGTCGCCCTACCTGCTGGACCTGGCGGTGGCCATGTCGGTCCTCATGGCGCCGGCCACGGTGGACGCCGCGGCGGTGGTCGAGGAGGGCACGGGGATCGAGGGCCCGGGCGGGCGGGCGGCGCTGCTGGCCGGCCTGCCGGACCGGACGGTCAGCGACTGAACCGCAGCACGGTGCGCAGCCCGGCGCTCCCGGCCTCGCCGCTGCTGTTGGCGCTGTCGCTGCGCCCGCTGCCCACGAGCGTCAACGACGGCTCCCGGCGGCCGAAGCCGGCCGAGTACCAGCCGAGCACCGGCGCCGTCTCCCCGCGGTGGGCCTCCCAGGCCAGGCCGTCGGGGAGCTCGAGCACCGCCTCGTGGCAGCCGCCGCCCCCTCGTGCCGGCCACCGCAGGCGGGCGCCCGGGGCCGTGAGCGCGGCCTCGACCGCCGGCCCGAGGTGGAAGGCGAGCCGCAGGGCGTGGCCGTCGCCGCCGTGGTCGCCGGCGCCGGCGCGGCCGTCGCCGCCGCCGACCTCGACCTCGACCTCGTCCAGGATCTCGAGCGTGCCGGCGCCCGGGTCCAGCGAAACGGTCCGGCGGTGCCGGGCCGGCGGGTGGAGGCGCCCGTAGCCGCTGTGCTCGGCCGACCACCGCCGCGGCCCCGGTCCCGCCGTGGCCACGTCCAGCAGCCGGGTGCGGGCCTGGCGAGCCCAGAGGAACGGGCCGCCGGGGACCGACTGGTCCACGCCGTCCAGCTCCACCGTGTTGTGGGCGAGGGTGGAGCGGAAGTACCGCCGCCACCCGGGCTCGCCGTGGTAGCAGTAGGTGCCGGGGTCGGCCAGCACGTCCACGCCGTCGTGGCGCACCTCCACGGAGAGGGCGTCGGCGTGGGCGTGGGCGGCGATGGAGAGGAAGCCGTGGGGCCCGCCGTCGCAGCGGCACCAGATCTCGGGGCGGGTGCCGGCCGGGGTGCGCAGCAGGGTGATGCCCGAGCGGGGGAGGTGGTCCGGGCGCGCCGCCGGCCTCCCGGCCACCGGCACCCGCCGGCCCACCAGCCCGGCCAGGAGCACGCTCTGGGGGTCGGGCTCGGTCGGCGGCCACCATGGCAGCGGCCCGAAGAGGGCGGCCCCGGTGGCCAGGAGCGACGCCCAGCGGTCGGCGGCGGGGTCGGCCACCACGAGAGCCCGGCCGTCGTCCCCGTCGCCGTGGCGCGGGGGCCGGCCCGCCG
>JBOGGH010000528.1:0-2560 GCA_050743905.1 Acidimicrobiales bacterium | reverse complement strand
GGGCCGCCTTGACCACCGCCCGGTGGCGCGGGGTGACCAGGTCCGGCACGGCCAGTGCGGCGGCCGACCGGGCGGCCGGCAGTCGCCGACGCTGGCCGTGCTGCACCATCGCCACCAGCCCCGCCACCAGGCGTTCCCAGCGCGGTGAGTCCAGCGCGGCCACCAGGTCACGCCGGGCGGCAGCCCGCTGGGCCTCCAGCAGGACCCGCAGCTCCGCCAACGGCGAGCGGTCGCCCTCGCCACCCGGGGCCCACGCCTCCATCTCGGCCAGCCGCTCGATCTGGACGTCGAGGTCGCGCACCCGGCCGAGCACGCCCGCCACCCAGCGGAGCTCCCCGCGCATGGCCTGGGCCCGGACCGGCAGGGCGTCGGCGAAGAGGTCGAAGGCGGCCCGCAGCCTACGGCTGGCCACGCGCATGTCGTGGAGCTCCTCGATGTCCTCGCCGAGGCGCGTGCCGGGCTCGCGCGCCAGCAGGACGGCCAGGTGGGTGCGGACCACCGCCAGCGCGAGATCGCCGAGCGTGGAGCGCGGGGACACGTCCGTCGGCCCGAGCTCGGGCGGTCCGGGCACCTGGATGCCCAGCGCCATCAGGCCCGCCTCGAACTTGGAGAGGGTGGCCGGCTGCAGGCCGCTGGACCGCTGCAGCTCACCCACCATCGGCTCGAGCTCCTTGGCCCAGGCCGGCACCACCTCGACCTCCACGCGCCGCAGGCGGACCGGCTGGTCGCCCGGCCCCGAGGTGATGACGGTGTCGTCCAGCGCCACCTCGGCCACCTCCTCGTCGCCGACGCGCAGCGAGTAGGGCCGCCTCCGGGTCCGGACCTCGAGGACCTGGCGGAAGGGGCGCCGCCCGGCCACCGCCGCCAGGCGCCGGGCCACCGGCCCGCCGTCGCCGAGGGCCTCCACCCCGCCGTCCGCCAGCGGCTCGCTGACCTCGAGGCGCCGGCGCAGGCCGTCCGGTCCCGCCGGGCGGGTGTCCTTCAGCGTGACCTCGTCGTGCCGGCCGCGGCTCCGGGTCCGCAGGACGAACCCCGCCCGGGCGATGCGCCAGTCGGCGGTGTCCAGGTAGCGGTCCACCAGCCGTCGGGGCGGCTTGGCCATCACCGTGGGCGAGGCCGCGGCGCGCCCGTCGACCCCCGGCGCGTTCCCGGTCCCGGCACCGCTGCCGGCGGGGGCGGGGAGCGCCGCCAGCCAGCGCTCCACGGGGCGCAGGTCGAGGGCGTCGAACTGCCACTCCACCTCGATCCCGTCCTCGTGCGCGGGCACGGGCGCGGCGGCCGGTGGGTCGGTCACGACGCGAAGGCTACCGCCGCCACCACCGTCCGGGCCCGGGATGCCACCCCTCGCCTTCGGCCACCGGTAGGCTCGCGTGCGTGGGAAGCAGCCGCGCTGCCACGGTGGACGCCCCCCGCCCTGCCGGAGAGCTGGTCAGGGCGGCCGGTGGCATCCTCGTGCGGCGCTCGGCCCAGGGGTGGCGCGAAGTCGCCGTGGTCCACCGTCCCGGCCGGGCCGACTGGTCGTTCCCCAAGGGGAAGCTGGAGGCGGACGAGTCCTTCGAGGAGTGCGCCCTGCGCGAGGTCCTGGAGGAGACCGGGCTGCAGTGCCGGCTCGGGCGGTTCATCGGCCACACCGAGTACCGGGACCGCAAGGACCGGCCCAAGGTGGTGGCCTACTGGGTCATGGAGCCGGTGGCCGGGTCGTTCGTGGCCAACGAGGAGGTGGACGAGCTGCGGTGGGTGGACCTCGGCACGGCCGAGCAGCTCCTCAGCTACGACCGCGACCGCGAGTTGCTCATCGTGCTGGCCGCCGCGGACGAGGTGGCCGCCCCGCTCGTCTGATCACCGGCGCACGCCCGGGCGGGGCGTGGCGCCCAGGAGGGGCGCGAAGAGGTCGCCCCCGTCCGCCACCCGCTCGAGCACCTCGCCGGGCTGGAAGCGGAGGGCGTGGGTGTCCGCTCCCCCTGCCACCTCGGTGACCTCGTCCCACGTCACCGGCGTGGAGACCCACGGCGCCTCACGGATCCGGAGCGAGTAGGGCGCCACCGTGGTCTTGGTGGGCTGGTTCTGGCTCCAGTCCACCAGCACCCTGTTCCGCCGCAGGTCCTTCCGCATGTTGGCCACCACGGCGCCCGGACGGTCCCCCTCCAGCCGCCGGGCCAGGTCGCGGGCGTAGCCCACGGTGTCGGCGGGGCCGCCGCGCCCCGGCCGCCGGGCGTAGACCTGGAGGCCCTTGGAGCCGCTGGTCTTGGCCAGGGCCTCCATGCCGTCGCCGGCGAGCGCGTCCCGGACGGCCAGCGCCACCTCGCAGCACTGGCCCAGGCTGGCGGGCTCCCCGGGGTCGAGGTCGAAGACCAGGAGGTCGGGGCGGAGGGGGCGGTGGCGCGAGCCCGCCCGCCACATCGGCGCGTGGAGCTCCAGCGCCGCCTGGTTGACCATCCAGAGGAGCGCCGCCTCGCCGTCGACGGTGGGGTAGTGGATCGGCCCGTCCTCCCGGCCGCGGGCGCCGTCCCCGCCGTCCCCGCCTCCGTCCCCGGCGCCGGTGCGGCCGCCCGCCGGGCGC
>JBOGGH010000527.1:0-2563 GCA_050743905.1 Acidimicrobiales bacterium | reverse complement strand
GCCGCGGGCCGGGTGGCCGCGGCGAACGACGGGGCCGGGGCCACCGACGTGGGCGGCATGGCCACCGCCGCCGCGTGGGGGGCGTGGGGCTGCGTGGCGAGCACCACGCCGCCGATCGCTCCGCCGGCGACGGCGAGGGTGGCGAGGTAGGCGCCGGGGCCCCGGAACGAGGACGCGGCCGACTGCAGCGCCGGGTGGCGGCCGGTCAGGCGCGCCGCGCCGCGGCCGGCGAAGCGCCGGAAGGCGGCGAGCCCGAGGCCCACGGCCACGCCCAGCCGCCCGCCGGTCTCGGCGAGCGCGGTGAACTCGCGCTTGAGCGCCTGCCGTGCCCGCCACAGCAGCGTCTCCATGGCCGGGATGGCCACCCCCTCGTGCTCGGCCAGCCGCTGGGTGGACCAGCCCGACCACTCGCGGAGCTGGAGGACGCGCTGGTGGCGCTCGGAGAGGTGGCCGAGCGCCTGCGTGGCCATGGTGACGTCGGCCGCCTCGATCAGTGCCTCGTCCGCCGCCCCGTCGGTCAGGTCGATGGTGGGGAGGGGCACCTCCTCCACCGGCGTCAACCGCCAGCGCCGGCGCAGCACGTCCGTGCAGACGTTGCCGGCGATGACGGTGAGCCACGGGTAGAACCGCCGCTCCCCGCCGAACCGGGGCATGGCGCGCCACGCCTTGGCGAACGCCTCCTGCACCGCGTCCTCCGCCTCGTACGGCTCGCGTAGCCGGCGCAGGCAGAAGTGGAAGAGCCGCCGGTGATAGCGGTGGTACAGCTCTTCGAACGCCGACCGGTCACCGGCCTGGCACCGCTCCACCAGCTCGCGGTCGCGGGCGAGGTCCACGGCGCCGTCCTCCGGGCCCCGGCCGGCGGACGGCTTCCGCAGGGACTCCCCGTCACCTGGTTCCACGGTTTGCTCTCCTACCCCGCCGCGTCAAAACGCTAGCGCGGTTGCAGAGATTTTTTCCACGTCAATCGAAAGTCGGCGGCCCGTGCCCCGTTCCCCTGGGTGAGAGGAGTCGATGGACCGGGCTCGGAGCCCGACCACGAGCGAGGAGGGGAGCCCATGAAGCGCCCGTTGCACCTCGGAGCGGCGACCGCCGCGCTGGTGGCGATCGCCGGCCTGGCCGGCAGCCCGGTCGCCGGCGCCGCCGCCAGCACGCCGTACGCGCTCAAGGCCTCGGCCGTGGGGACCAAGCTCACCCTCGCCGGCACCACGTTCGTGGGGGGCACGTCGTCCGCCTCCGCCGGGAGCTCGGCCGCCGCCCAGGCCCAGGGGGCCGGCGAGCTCTCGCCGGCGGCGGTGGGGAGCCAGGAGGCCACCGCCAGCGCCCCCGGCACCTCCCAGACACTGCCCCAGAGCTGCGCGCAGCCGTCCGTGCCGTTCCCGGCGCCGCTCGGCTCGCTGTTCAGCCTGGGCGAGGGCTGCAGCTCGGCGTCCGCCGCCGAGAGCAGCGGCGCCCTGCCCACGGCGAGCGCCTCCGGCCAGATCGCCTCGGTCTCGGTCAACGCGTCGCCCACAGCGCTGCCCGTCCCGGTGACACCCAAGAGCACCGTGGTCTCCACGCTCGGCGGCGTCCTGGGGACCCTGCCGAGCCTGCCCACAACCGGGCTGCCGCTCGGGACAGTGCTCCTGCTCCTGGCCTCGGCCTCCAACACGTCGCTCTCGTCCCTGGTGGGCTCGAGCCTGGGCAGCTCGACGTCGAGCGTCAGCGCCACCTCCACCACCGCCGACGCGCGGAGCCAGGCCGCCGGCAGCACGATCGGCCTCCTGAACGGCCTGGGCGCCGGCGGCGGCGCGTTGCTGACCGTGACACTCGGCCAGGCGGTCGCCACAGTGTCGCTCGACCGGACAACCGGCAAGGTCACCGCGTCCGACACCCCCGCCGCGGTCTCGGTGACGCTCGACTCGCCGGTGACGGGGAGCCAGTCGTTCGCGGTCGCTCCGGGCGCCTCGCAGACCTTCCTCACCGGCACGCCGCTCGCCACCACGGTGGCCGCGGGCTCCGGCACGGCTACATCGGGCACGGGTACCGGCAGCGCCTCGGCCGACGGCGTCACGATCCACGCCCTGCAGGGGCTCGGGGCCACCACAGCCACAGGGAGCAACGGCGGCCTCGACATCTCCCTGGCGTCGGCCACCGCCTCGATCACCGCCACAGTGCCGGTCACCACCGCCGCGGCCACGCCCGCGCCGCCTCCCCCCGCCCCCGCGCCGGCGGTGACCGGCGCCACCACAGTGCACACCGGTGAGCCGTGGGCGGGGCCGCTGCCGCTGGCCCTGCTCGGGCTGATGATGCTCGCCGGCCTCGTGCTGGTCTCCCGCCGCCGCCTGCTGTGGGCGGCCCACCGTGTGTCAGCTCTCGCCCGCGGCGCTTCGTTGCCGCCGGGCGGTCAACCGCCGGGCCCGGCCTCCGGGACCTCCTCCGTTCCCCCTCCGGTCTCGGGGCCGGCCCGGCGGCAGCCTCCCGGTTGCAGGACAGTCTGAACATCCGCTCATCCGGTGTGCTTCCGCCGCACCGGTAGGACAAGAACACGCAGCGCAGATCTACGGAGGATCTGGAGAGGGAGCAC
>JBOGGH010000526.1:0-2567 GCA_050743905.1 Acidimicrobiales bacterium | reverse complement strand
GCGTGGGGGCGGGCACCGGCTCAGCCTGCCATGCCGCGGCGGGCGGCCCGTCACGGCGGGCGGCCTGGGTTGTTACTATCGACATAGGAGAAATCCCGCCCGACGGGCGCTCGGCACGGGGAGGCCCCGGGCCGCAGCCGGGGCGGGCGACCTCCGACGGCCGACGGCCGGCGAGCACGGCAAGGAGCAGCGATGGCAGCAAGCGATCTCGATCTCGGCCGGTACCAGCTCGGGTGGAGCGACGAGGAGGACTACGTCTTCAAGCCCAAGAAGGGCCTGAACGAGGCGATCGTCCGCGAGATGTCGGAGATGAAGAAGGAGCCCGAGTGGATGCGGGCCTTCCGGCTCAAGGCGCTCAAGCAGTTCGAGCGCAAGCCGATGGCGCCGTGGTTCGCCGTCAACATGCCGGGTCTCGACTTCGACGACATCTACTACTACGTGAAGCCCACCGGGGAGCAGGTCAACGACTGGGACGACCTCCCCGACGCCATCAAGAGCACCTACGAGAAGCTGGGCATCCCCGAGGCGGAGCGCAAGTACCTCTCCGGGGTCACCGCACAGTATGAATCCGAGGTCGTCTTCCACCGCAACCGGGAGGACCTGGAGGCCCGGGGGATCCTGTTCTGCGACATGGACACCGCGGTCCGGGAGTACCCGGACATCGTGCGGAAGTGGTTCGGCAAGATCATCCCGCCGAACGACAACAAGTTCGCCGCGCTCAACTCGGCCGTGTGGTCCGGCGGCTCGTTCATCTACGTGCCCCCCGGCGTCACCGTGGACATGCCGCTCCAGGCGTACTTCCGCATCAACGCCGAGAACATGGGGCAGTTCGAGCGGACGCTGATCATCGCCGACGAGGGGTCCCAGGTGCACTACATCGAGGGGTGCTCCGCCCCCGTGTACTCCACGGACTCCCTCCACTCCGCGGTGGTGGAGCTGGTGGCGCTGCCCGGCAGCCGCATCACCTACACCACCATCCAGAACTGGTCGAACAACGTCTACAACCTGGTGACCAAGCGGGCCCGGGCCGAGGCCGAGGCCCACGTGGAATGGATCGACGGGAACATCGGCTCGAGATTGACCATGAAGTACCCGTCGGTGTACCTGATGGGGCCGAAGGCGTCGGGCGAGGTGCTCTCGGTGGCCTACGCCGGCCCCGGCCAGCACCAGGACGCCGGGGCCAAGATGATCCACGCCGCGCCGGAGACCAGCTCGACCATCGTCTCCAAGTCGATCTCCAAGGACGGCGGGATCACCACCTACCGCGGGCTGGTGCACGTGGACGAGGGGGCCACCGGCGCCAAGTCGTTCGTGCGCTGCGACGCGCTGCTGCTGGACGACGACTCCACCTCCGAGACCAAGCCGTACATGGAGGTCGGCGAGCGGGACGCCCGCATCGGGCACGAGGCCACCGTGTCCAAGGTCGGGGACGACCAGCTCTTCTACCTGATGAGCCGCGGCCTCTCGGAGAGCCAGGCCATGGGGATGATCGTGAACGGCTTCATCGAGCCGGTCACCCGCACCCTGCCGATGGAGTACGCGGTGGAGTGGAGCCGGCTGATCGAGCTCCAGATGGAGGGATCCGTAGGCTGACCGGCGCCGACCGACCGGCGCCGGCACGCGGGAGCGACGCGGCGGGCGCCTGCGAACGGCCGGGCGGGGATGGGACGATGGTGCCATGCCCATGCGAGAGGAGTGCAAGCACTTCCAGAGCCGGACGTACGCGTCGGGCGAGGTGGCCCGGTTCTGCGTGCTCGACCTGGCACCCGAGGCGCCCTGGCGGTGCCCCGAGGACTGCCCCGCCTACGAGCGGCGCCTGGCCGACGCCGGGTGGGTCCACGGGAGCCTCGTCGAGCCGCCGATCGAGGACGAGCCGCAGGCCGGCGGTGAAGCGGCCGCCATCCTCGAGGACGCCGAGGAGATCGTGAACCGGGTCGCCCCCGACGCGGTGGCCGAGGCCCGGGCGGAGGACGCCAGACGCGAGGGGCGCCAGGGCCGGTGGCGCCGGAAGCGGCGCCGGTGAGCTCCCGGCGAACCTGCCGTCGGTGAACCACGGCGCTGGCGTTGTCAGGTGCCGGTGAACCGGGGCGGCCGCTTCTCCATGAACGCCGACACCGCCTCGGTGAGGTCGTCCGAGGCGAGCATGGCGGCGTTCCACGTGGCCACGTAGTCCAGCCCCTGGGCCACCGTGAGCCCGTCGCCGGCGGCCAGGACGGCCTTGGCCCCCTGCACGGCCAGCGGGGAGTTGGCGGCGATCTCCGAGGCCATGGACCGGGCGGCGGCCACCACGGCCCCGGCGTCAGGGTGGACCGCGTTCACGAGGCCGATCTCCCGCGCCCGGTCGGCGTCCACGTCCTTGCCGGTGAAGGCCAGCTCGGCGACGTGCCCGGCGCCCAGGATGCGGGGGAGTCGCTGCAGGCTGCCGAGGTCGGCCACCATGGCCATCCGGGCCTCGCGCACCGAGAAGACGGCGTCGGCCGACGCCAGCCGCACGTCGCAGGCAGCCACCAGGTCCACGCCCCCGCCGATGCAGTACCCGTGGACGGCGGCCACCACCGGCTTGGGAC
>JBOGGH010000525.1:0-2575 GCA_050743905.1 Acidimicrobiales bacterium | reverse complement strand
CGTGGATGCCGGCCCGCCACGGCCGGCGGGCCCGGGGCGTGACGCTGGGGATCATGCACCAGCGGGGGCGGCGGGCCGTGGCCCAGTTGGAGGCGGTGGGGATCCCGCTGCCCGAGGGCTGGCGGGTGCGCCAGGACCACAACCGCCGGGGCCTCATCGTGCTGCCGCCCGAGTGGGCGCCGCACGCCGAGGTGCTCGCCTGGGCGTTGCGGGCCGGCGCCGCCCTGGCCGCCGCCCCGCTCACCGGGAGCTGGCAGGCCAGGGTCTACGAGCCGCTCAAGCGCTGACCGCCCCCGGGCGGCCCGGTCCTACGACGACAGGTCGACCACGTCGAAGGACCACAGGTCGCTGTGGGCGGCCACCGGCCGCGGCTCCCCGTCCGGCCCCTCGGTCACGGTGATGGCGTTGATGCGGACGACGGTCATGGGGACCATCCTGCCCCACGGGCACGCGCTGTCGGGACGCGCTGTCGGGACGCGCCGCCGGCGGGCGGTCTGGTCAGGAGCGGGCGGGCGCCACCGGCGCTGTGGGGCGCAGGGCGGGGGTCCCCCGCGGCGGCGTGCCGCCCATCGGGGCCCGGAGCTCCGGGAGGTCGGGGAAGTCCACCGTGCCCTCCTCGAAGAACCGCTCCGCCTCGACCGCCGGGAGCGGGGGGGCGAGCAGGAACCCCTGGCTCCTCCGGCACCCCAGGCGCACCAGCTCCTCCAGGTCGGCCGGCTCCTCGATGCCCTCGGCCACGATCTGGAGCTCGAAGGCGGTGCCGATCCTGACGATTGACTCCACGATCCCCTGGTTGATGGGGTCCGTGGCCACGCCGTCCACGAACACCCGGTCGATCTTGAGCACGTTCACCGGGAGGTTCTTGAGCTGGGTCATCGAGCTGTAGCCCGAGCCGAAGTCGTCGATGGCCAACTGCACGCCGAGCGACCGGATCTCCCGCAGCATCTGGACCGTCTGCTCCACGTTCATGATGGCGGCGTTCTCGGTGATCTCCAGGCAGAGCGCCTCGCCGGGCAGGCCGGTCTCCTCCAGGCAGGCCTCCACCCGGCCCACGAACCCCGGTACCGCCAGCTCGGTGGGCGACATGTTCACCCGCAGCACGATGTCGAGCCCCGGGCGCTCGGCCCGCCACCGGGCCATCTGGGCGCAGGACTGCTGGAGCACCCACCGGCCGAGGTCCGGCATGAGGTGCGTCTCCTCGGCCACGGGGATGAAGTCGCTCGCCGTCAGGAGCCCCCGGGTGGGGTGGTTCCACCGGACCAGCGCCTCCACGGCCACGATCCGCCGGTCGACCACGTCGAACTCGGGTTGGTAGTAGATGACCAGGTGCTCGCGACCGTCGACGTGGAGCTGGTCCGCGAAGGCCTGGCGCAGCATGAGCTCGGTGTCGGAGCGCTCCGCCACCTGGGCCTGGAGCTCGTCGTCGAACACGACGAGCTGGTTCCGGCCCCGGCGCTTGGCCGCGTAGAGGGCGATGTCGGCCTGGCCGAGCAGCTCCTCGGCGGTGTGGCCGGGCTCGTCCGAGATGGCGATGCCGATGCTGCCCGAGTGGACGATCTCCATGCCGTCGATGACCATGGGCCGGGAGATCACGTCGAGGAGCTCCTCGGCCACCACCACCACGGGCGCCCGGCCGTCCTCGGTGCCGAGCAGGATCACGAACTCGTCGCCGCCGAGGCGGGCGGCGAAGTCCATCGGCCCGATCGAGTCGCGGATCCGGTCGGCGATGGTGGCCAGCACCTTGTCGCCCACCCCGTGGCCGAGGTAGTCGTTCATCACCTTGAACCGGTCGAGGTCGAGGAAGATCAGCTCCTGGGGCGCCGCCGGGCTGGGTCGCCGCCGGTCGGCCTCGGCCAGCAGGGCCCGGCGGTTGGGGAGCCCGGTCAGCTCGTCGGTGAGGGCCCGCAGCCGCCAGTTCTCCGCCATCTCCAGGCGGTGGGTCAAGTGGACCAGCAGGGACGCCACCATCCTGAGCGCGCTCAGCTCGTGTTCGGACCACTCCAGGTTCGCCAGCCGCACGAACGCCAGGCAGCCCTCGGTGACGTCGCCGTAGACCAGGGGCACCCCGGCCACCGAGAACGTCGCCACGCCGCGGGCCTCCTCCACCCGTTTGGCGTAGGACGGGTCCTCCTCGTCCGGGAAGCGCACGACCATCGGCGCCTTGAGGTCGCGGCTGGCGGCGAAGATCGGGTCGCTGTCGAAGGCCACCACGGCGAGCGGGTCCGGGTCCGGCGCCTCGCGCTGGGGGTACTCGGCCAGCAGGATGCTCACGTCGTTGACGTGGTCGTTGCGCCGGAGGAAGGCGAAGTCCGCCTGGAGGTACTGCGCCAGCGCCTCCACCGTCCAGTCCAGGGAGCCCTGCATGGTCTCCCGGGTGGTCGACATCAGCCGCTCGGCCACCTGGGAGACCAGCTCCTCGATCTGGCGCTGGTGCTCGAGGACCCGGGTCATGTCGGCGATGTCCGCCGCGCTGGCGCAGAGGCGCGCCCCGGCCCGGATGGTCTCGATCGCCGTGGCGTCGAGCCCGGCCGCCCCCGACGCCCGGCTGCGGAGGGCCACGCCGAGCGCCCCGGCC
>JBOGGH010000524.1:0-2579 GCA_050743905.1 Acidimicrobiales bacterium | reverse complement strand
CCCCGGCGGCGGCCTCACCGTGCGCCGCCGGGCCTCGCGGCGCAGCGTCCCGCGCCGCCGCGTCCCCCCCGTCCCCCGCGCCCTCTGCCGGCTGGCTCGCCCGCAGGCGCGCGAAGAGCCCTTCCACGACGTCCTCCCGCTCGTGGTGCTCACCGGTCTCCGCCGGCGGTTCGGGCTGCGGGACCGGCGTCGGGGGCTCGGCAGCCGGCTCCACCGGTTGGGCGGCGGCCTCGGTGGCCCCCGCCTGCTCCTCCGGGGCCGCCTGCTCCTCCTCGCCCGCCGGCCCCTCCTGCCTCTCCCGCGGCTCCTGTGCTTCCTCCACGTCGGGCACCGCCGCGAGGCCCACCGCCTCCGCCAGCTCGCCGTCGGACCCGTTGGCCAAGGCGGCCGCCGCGCCTGCCTGGACGTCCACCTGGGCGTCGGCCTCGGCGTCGAGCACTGCGCCGGCCTGCTCCACCTCCGCCGCCAGCTCGTCGGTGGCGGCCCGGGCCGGCTGCCGCCGCGCCACCTCGGCGGCGGCGGCCCGTGCGGCATCGTCCGCCCGCCCCAGGTCGGCCACGATCCGGTCCACGCTGTCCCGCACGCCGTGCACGGACGCGGCCAGCTCGTCCCGCGCCGCCCGGAACTGCTCGATCTGCACCGTCATCGCCCGGCGCCGTTGGGCCATGTCGGCCAGGACGCGGCGGCGGCCCTCCTGCGCCTGCTCCACCATGGCCTGGCCCTGCTCCCGGGCCCGGGCCACCAGCTCCTCGCCGTCCGAGCGGGCCGCGTCGAGGATCCGCGCCGCCTCCTCCTCGGCACGCTGGTGCACGGCCCCGGTGGCCAGCTCGGCCTGGGCCACGCGCTCGGCCACGGCCGTCTCGGCCTGCACCCTCACCTCGGCGGCGTGGCTCTGGGCGTCGCGGAGCGCGGCGGCCGCCGCCTCCTCCGCCTCGCGGGTGATGCGGGCGGCCTCCTCGTGGGCGTCGCGGAGGAGCTGCGCGCTCTGCTGCCCGAGCGCCGCGCCCAGGGTCGCCTCGTTGATCACGGGGTGGCGCGACCGCTCCTCGGCCTCGTCGAGCTGGCCCCGGAGGTCCTGGTCGTGCTGTTCCCAGGCGGCCAGCTCACGGGCCACCAGCTCCAGGTAGGTGCGGACCTCCTGGGGGTCGAACCCGCGCCGCACCGTGCCGAACCCGTGGCGGGCGACCTCGGAGGGGACCAGCCGGGAGGACGAGATCGCGGGACGATCCTCGGGCATTGGCAGAGCCTACGACGCCCGGGACGGCAGGGCGGGGTTCCTCGGGGCCGCCGCGGGCGCCCTCACCCCGGTCCGGCCGCAGCCGCTGGAGCGGCCGGTCCGGCCGCTCCGGCGGCGGAGGGGCGGGGAGGCACCTCGCCACCCAGGCGGTGCAGGACGGACAGCGCCTGAGCCAGCGTGGCCACGGGGTAGACGTGCAGCGACGGCACCGCCTTGGCCTCCGCTGTCCGGTACTCGGCCGGCGGCACGAGGAAGGCGGTGGCCCCGGCGCGCTCCACCGCCACCGTCTTCTGGGGCACGCCGCCCACCGGCCCCACGTAGCCGAGCGGGTCGATGGTCCCGGTGGCCGCCACCGTCCGCCCGCCGGTGACGTCGCCGCCGTACAGCTTGTCGATGATGGTGAGCGTCATGGCGAGCCCGGCCGAGGGCCCGCCGATCTGCGAGGTGTCGATCCCCACCGGGAACGGGTAGCGGTAGGCCACGTTGGTGGTCACCTCCACGCCGAGGTGGCCGCGCGAGGGGGACGCCACGCCCGGGCAGCCGCTCGCCGCCTGGTCGCGCTGGGACGGCGGCGTGCGGCCGAGGCGCACCCGCTCCACCACGGTGGGCCCGGGCTCGATCACCGCTCGGTCGGTGACCGTGGAACGCTCCACCGACAGCTTCACCACGTCCCCCGGGCCGTGCGGCTCGAGCGCCCGCTCAAACGCGCACACCCCGGGCGTGGCCACGCCGTCCACGGCCCGCACGATCTGGCCCACGCGCAACGCCGGCGACGCCGGGGACCCGGCGGCCACGCCCATGACCAGCGTCCCGTCCTGGCGGGCGGGGACCCGGTAGCTCAGCCGCCGGAACGCCGCCGCCTTGGCGGACGCCTGCGCCTGCGCCATCTCCAGGTAGCCCTGGGCTGTGAGCTCGTCCGGCGGCGTGTCGGACCCGAGCACCGCTGTGGCCGGGACGAGCTGGGCGTCCCCGTTGAGCCGGTCCGGCAGGTAGGAGAGCAGCGTGACCCGGGACTCGTAGACGTCGGTGAGGAGCACGGGGCCGTGGATCGGGTGTGCCCTGGCGGGCGGGACCTTCACCAGCGGGCCCACCGGCTGGGCCTGGCCCGGCGTGAGCGCGTAGTAGCCGAGGTCGATCCTGCTGGCCACCACCACCAGGACGAGCACCGCCGCTGCCACCCCTGCCACCACCACCGGCCAGCGGCGCCGGCGGGAGGGCGGTGGCGCGGGCGGCGGGGAGGCGGGCGGAGGCGGCTGGGAGGCGGGCTGGGGCGCGGACGCGGGAGCAGGCGTGGGAGCAGGCGTGGGAGCGGTCGGCGGCCAGGTGTCGGACATACTCGGGA
>JBOGGH010000523.1:0-2585 GCA_050743905.1 Acidimicrobiales bacterium | reverse complement strand
GCGGCCAGGAGGCTCGGCAGCAGGGGCACCGGCGCGGCGTGCCGGCCCACCTCCTCCAGCAGCACGGCGGCCTCCACCCACCCCATCCCCAGCCCGCCGGCGTCCTCCCCCAGCGCCACCCCGAGCCAGCCCTGCTCGGCCATCAGCCCCCACAGCGCGGCGTCGAACGGCGCCTCCGAGGCCAGGTGCGCCCGCAGGTGGTCGTGGTCGGCGCGGTCGTCGAGGAGGTCGCGCGCTGCCTCCTGGAGGGCGAGCTGGTCGGCGGAGAGCTCGAAGTCCATGGCCGGCACTATAGGACCGGCCCCTGTGGGAAGCTGAGGCCGTGGACCTGGCCCCCACCGCGCAGCAGGCGGCGTTCCGCGCCGAGATCCGCTCGTGGCTGGAGGCCAACCTGCCGTGGGAGTACGGGCGCGGGCTCCCCCCGCGCTTCGACGACCTGGGCGAGGAGGTGGCCTTCCTCCGGCGCTGGCAGGCGTCGCTGGCCGACGGCGGCTGGGTGGGGGTGGCCTGGCCCACCGAGTACGGGGGGAGGGGCGCCGGCCCGGCGGAGCACTTCATCCTCCAGGAGGAGCTGGCCCGGGCGCGGGCGCCGGAGATGGTGGGGCGCATAGGGCTGAACATGGCCGCCCCCACGCTGCTGGCGCACGGGACGGACGCGCAGAAGGCGCGGTGGCTGGAGCCGATGCGGCGCGCCGACGCCCTGTGGTGCCAGCTCTTCAGCGAGCCGGGAGCCGGCAGCGACCTGGCCGGCCTGACCACCCGGGCCACCCGGGTGGAGGGCGGGTGGCTGGTCAACGGGCAGAAGGTGTGGACCTCCTACGCCCAGTTCGCCGACTGGGGCATCTGCCTGGCCCGGACGGACCCGGACGCGCCCAAGCACCGGGGCATCTCCTACCTGGTGGTGGACATGCACCACCCTGGGGTGGAGGTCCGCCCGCTGGTGCAGGTCACCGGCGAGTCCGAGTTCAACGAGGTCTTCCTCACCGACGTGCTGGTCCCGGACGACCAGCTCGTGGGGCCCGAGCACGAGGGGTGGCGGGTGGCCAACTCCACCCTCTCCCACGAGCGGGGCGTCAACCCGCGCCAGCTCGTGATCCACATGCAGCTCCTCGAGGAGCTGCTGCTCCTGGCCGAGAGCAACGGCGCCTTCGACGACCACCGCCTCCGCGGCGCGCTGGCCCAGGCCTTCGTGGAGATCCGGCTCTTCCACCTGCACAACCTCCGCAGCGTGAGCCGGCTGGCCCGCGGCGGCGACCCGGGGCCGGAGGGGAGCGCGCTCAAGCTCTACTGGAGCGAGATGTCCAAGCGGTTCCACGACACGGCGATGGCCGTGCTCGGCGAGGCCGCCCCCCTCTGGCGGGGCGCCGCCGACAACCCCGGGGACGGCCGGTGGCAGCGTTCGTGGCTGTACTACCTCGCCTCGTCCATCTTCGGGGGGACCAACGAGATCCAGCGCAACGTCATCGGCGAGCGGGTGCTGGGCCTGCCCCGGCCGGCGCGGCGGTAACGCTCGGCCGGCCGGCGCGACAGCAGGGCTCGGCCGGCCGGGCGCTCAGCGGGGGCGGGGCAGCCCGAGGCCGCGCTGGGCGATCACGTTGCGCTGCACCTCGCTGGTGCCGCCGTAGATGGTGGTGCCCAGCGAGAACCGGAGCGCGTACTCGGCGGCGCCGTCCTCGACCGCCGTCGGGTCGCCCTCGCTGCGGATCCCGTCCGGGCCCAGCATGTCCACGAAGTCGGCCGCCTGGCGGGTGATCGCCTCGGAGGCGAAGAGCTTGCCCATGGACCCCTCCACGCCGGGCAGCCGGCCCTGGGCGTCCACCCACGCGCACCGGCGGGCCAGCAGCGTGCTCACCTCGTTCTCGGCCGCCGCCCTCCCCAGGCGGGCCCGCACCCGGGGGTCGTCGGCCTGGCGGCCGCCGTCCTCGGCGGTGGCGGTGAGCGCCCAGCGTTCCATGGCCTCCAGCAGCTTGACGGACCAGCCCCCCTGGGCCCCCGACCGCTCGTAGGTGAGGCCCACGCCCATCACGTCCCACCCGCCGTCGACCTCCCCGATGCGCAGCCAGTCGTCGATGCGGACGTCGGTGTAGTACGTGAGGTTGGTGCGCTCGCCCGAGAGCGTGACGATGGGGCGGATCTCCACGCCCTCCTGGCGCAGCGGCACCAGGAACGTGGTCAGCCCCCGGTGCTTGGGCAGGTCCGGGTTGGTCCGGGTGAGCATGAAGGCGTAGTCGGCCTCCTGGGCGTTGGTGGTGAACATCTTCTGGCCGTTGATCACCCACTCGTCCCCGTCCCGCACGGCCCGGGTCTGCACGGCGGCCACGTCCGAGCCGCACTCGGGCTCGGTGAAGCCGAGCACGACGATGATCTCGCCCCGCAGCGCCGCCGGCAGGATCTCCCTGCGCTGCCGCTCGGTGCCCACGTGCCTGATGATGGCGGCCACCATCAGGGTCGTCCCCACCGCGTAGGTCGGGGCGTCGGCGCGCTGCAACTCCTCGGCCAGGGCCATCATCTCCAGCGGGTCCCGGCCCTGGCCGCCCATCTCCTCGGGCCAGCCGGGCGCCAGCCAGCCGCGTTCCACCCGGGCC
>JBOGGH010000522.1:0-2590 GCA_050743905.1 Acidimicrobiales bacterium | reverse complement strand
GGGCTCGCCCGGCCCCGCCGCCCGCACGCCCGGCCCCGCCGCCCGCTCACGGAGCGCCGCCTTGTGGACCTTGCCGGTGGCCGTGAGCGGCAGGTCGTCCACCACCACCGCTGAGCGGGGCGCCTTGTAGTTGGCCATGCGCTCCCGCGCCCAGGCCACCAGGTCCTCCCCGGTGGCCGCGGCCCCCGGCGCCAGCACCACGAAGGCCACTCCCACCTCGCCCAGCCGCCGGTCCGGTACCCCCACCACCGCCGCCCGCCGGACCTCGGGGTGCTCCAGCAGGTGCTGCTCCACCTCCGCCGGGTACACGTTGAAGCCGCCCACGATCAGCATGTCCTTCGACCGCCCGACCACCCGGAGCAGCCCGGCGCCGTCCAGCGTCCCGAGGTCCCCGGTGCGCAGCCAGCCGCCGGTGGCGAACGCCCGGGCGGTGGCCTCCGGGTCGTCCAGGTAGTGGGACATGACGCTCCCCCCGCGCAGCAGGATCTCGCCGGGCTCGCCGGCCGGCACGTCCCGGTCCTGGCCGTCCACCACCCGCACCTGGAACCCCGGGCGCGGCCGGCCCACCGTGGTGGCCACCGTCTCGGGAGGGTCGTCCGGCGAGGTGGCCGTGGCGGTGCCGGCCTCGGTCAGCCCGTAGCCGGTGACCACCAGCGAGAAGGGCAGCTCCTCGCGCACCCGGCGCACCAGCGCCACCGGGATGTCGGCGGCCCCGGTCACCGCCACGCGCAGGCTGGCGAGGTCGTGCGACGACCGCTCCGGGTGGTCCAGGAGGGACTGGTAGAGCGTGGGCGGCCCCGGGAGGACCGTCACCCGTGTGGCCGCCACCCGCCGGAGCACCCGTCCCGCGTCGAACACCGGCTCGGGCAGCATCGTGGCGCCGGCCGCCACCGAGGCCAGGATCCCCGCCTTCAGGCCGAACATGTGGAAGTACGGGTTGACCATGAGGTACCGGTCGCCCGCCGCCAGCCCGGTCATGGCCACCCAGTCGGTAGCCACGCCGAGCGTCCGGCCGTGGGTCTGGACCACCCCCTTGGGCGCGCCGGTGGTCCCCGACGTGAACAGGACGTCGCAGGGGTGGTCCGGCCCGAGCGCCGCCGAGCGGCGGTCGACCTCGGCCGGCGCGGTCGGGCCGGCGCGGTCGAGGAACCCCTCCCAGCCCACCGCGCCGGCGGGGACCGGTCCCCCGGCCACCACCACCGTGGCGAGCGCCGGCAGCGCCGTGCCCGACTCCCGGAGCACGGCCACGTAGTCCGTCCCGAGGAAGCGGGTCACCGTGACCAGCACCCGGGCGCCGCTGCGCCCGAGGACGTCCGCCGCCTCCGGCCCCTTGAACCGGGTGTTGACGGGCACCACCACCGCGCCGGCGGCCAGCGCGCCCAGCAGCGCCACCACCCACGGTGCGCCGTTCGGCGCCCAGATCGCCACGCGGTCCCCGGGGGCCACGCCGGAGGCCACCAGGGCCGCCCCGAACGAGCGCGCCGCCTCGTGCAGCTCCGGGTAGGTGAGGCGCACGTCCCCGTCCACCACCGCGTGGTGCCGGTGGGCGGCGGCGGCGGCGGCGGCCATGGCGGGCACGCTCGCCCAGCCGCCGGCGGCGGTCACGCCGGCACGGGGTGCGCCGTGATGCCGCGGAAGCGGGTGAACGTCGGGCACCTTCCTCCTGCCTGCTCCGGGCCCGGCCGCGGGCGTGCCACCGGGCCGGGGCCGCCACCGGCGACCGGTCGATAACCGTGCTCTTACGTCTGAGAATAACGTTGTACTCCACGGAGAGCCAGTCGTGGCGGCGGCGCTCCCGGTGCTACCGTCGGCCCATGCGCGTGGTGGTGGTGGGAGCGTCGAGCGGGCTCGGGCGGTCCATCGCCGTGGGCCTCGGGCAGGCCGGCGAGCAGGTGGCGCTGCTGGCCCGGCGGCACGACCGGCTGGTGGACGCGGCCGGGGAGGCGGGACCGGGGGCGCTGGCCGTCCGCTGCGACGTCACCGACGAGGCGTCGTGCCGGGAGGCGGTGGAGGAGGCGGCCGCCGGCCTGGGCGGGGTCGATGGCCTGGTCTACGCCACCGGCATCGGCCCGCTGGCCAGGATCGCCGACGTCGACGCCGCCACCTGGAGGCGGGCGTTCGACACCAACGTGGTCGGTGCCGCCGTGATCACGGCGGCCGCCGTCCCGCACCTCACCGCCTCGCGCGGCGTGGCCGCCTACCTCTCCTCGGTCAGCGCTTCGCTGACCCCGCCGTGGCCCGGCCTCGCCGCCTACGCCGTGAGCAAGGCCGCGCTCGACACCATGGTCGAGGCCTGGCGGACCGAGCACCCCGAGATCGGCTTCACCCGGGTGGTGGTGGGCGACTGCGCCGGCGGCGAGGGGCCGTCGGGCACCGAGTTCGCCAACGCCTGGGACTGGGACCTGGCCGCCGAGCTGCACCCGGTCTGGAGCGCCCGCCAGCTCGTGAGCGGCTCGCTCCTGGACGTCCGCGAGCTGGTGCGGGTGGTGGACGCCGTCCTCCGGGTGGACCCGGCGGCGTGCATCCCCACGGTCGCCGTGGTCCCGCGGCCCGGCCAGGGCGCCCCGCCGCCGGCGCTCCCCACGAGCTG
>JBOGGH010000521.1:0-2614 GCA_050743905.1 Acidimicrobiales bacterium | reverse complement strand
GCGCGGTGGGGAGCAGCGGCCCGGGCACCAGCGCCCGCCCGAGCTCCTCCAGCACCACGGCCAGCTCCACCAGGCCGAAGCCCTCGCCGCCGTCCGCCTCGTCCACGGGGAGGCCGAGCCACCCCTGCTCGGCCAGCGCCTTCCAGACCGGAGGCAGCTCCGACGCCGTCCACTCCAGCGCCGCCCTGGGCACGGACGGCGGGCAGTGGGTCTCCGCCCACCGGCGGACCGCCCGGCGGAGATCCTCGTGCTCGGGGGTGGTCCCGACCGGCACGGTCAGGACGCCCCCTGGTCCAGCGGCCGGCCGTCGCGCCACAGCGAGATCGCTCCCACCGGGCACCCGTCGGCCACCACCCGGAGCCGGTCCTCGTCCGTCGCCTCGGGGTCCAGGACCACGGCCCGCCCGTCGTCGCCGAGGTCGAAGGTCTCGGGCGCCCAGAACAGGCAGTTGCCCGAGCCCATGCAGACCTCGCCGTCGATGCGGATCTCTATCCCGTGCGCCATCTCGCTCCTCGCGCCGTCCCGACTCGCCGTCCACCGGACATGGCCACAGCCTGCCCGACGGTGCAGGCCACAGCCTGCCTGCCGGGCGGCCACGGCGTGGCGGGCAGCCCGGGCGCGCGCCGCCAGCGGCCTACAGTCCGACGGTAGCGCCTGACGCCGGTGTCAGCGAACGCGGCGCCGGCCGCCGTCCCCCCTCAGGAGGGCGTGAACGAGACCGGCAGGGAGGTGGGCGAGCGGAAGGCCAGGCCCATGATGTGCGGGTCCTCCCCCGGCTCGGGGTCGAAGCGCATGTCCGGCAGCCGGTCGAACAGGGTGTTGAGCGCCACCCGGGTCTCCATCCGGGCCAGGTGCATGCCGAGGCAGACGTGGACGCCGAACCCGAAGCCCACGTGCTGGCGGACGGTGCGGAACATGTCGAACTCGTCCGGGTTCTCGTACTTGCGCCGGTCGTGGTTGGCCGCGCCCAGCAGGAGCGCCACGTCCGCCCCCTCGGCCACGGGCACGCCGGCCAGCTCGGTGTCGCGCGTCGCCCGCCGCAGGATGATGGTCACCGGCGGCTCCCAGCGCACCGCCTCCTCCAGCGCCTGGGGCAGCAGGGAGCGGTCCTCGCGTACCGCCGCGAGCTGGTCGGGGTGGGTGAGCAGGCCGTACAGCAGCGAGCCGGAGGCCCGGTAGGTGGTCTCGACCCCGGCGGGGAGGAGGAGCCGGAGGAACGAGTAGATCTCCTCGTCCGTGAGCCGCTGCCCGTCCACCTCCACGTTCACCAGCTCGGTGATCAGGTCGTCGTCGGGATGCCGGCGCCGCTCGGCCAGGACCCCGGCGAAGTAGTCCCGGAGCTGGCCCGACGCCGCGACGCCGCGCTCCCAGTTGGCGGCCACGCTGATGATCTCCACCGCCCAGCGCTGGAACGCGGGGTAGTCGCTCCGGGGCAGCCCGAGGATGCGGGCGATCACCTGCACCGGGAAGTCGAAGGTGACCTCGCGGACGAGGTCGGCATGCCCGCGCCCGGCGAACCCGTCGACCAGCTCGTTGACCACCGTCCGTACGAGGGCCTCCTCCCACTTCTCCAGCATCTTGGAGCGGAAGGCCGGCGACACCAGGGCCCGCTGCATGCGGTGCTCCGGCTCGTCCATCTGCAGGATCGTGCGGCCCATCACCTCGCCCATCACGCCCTCGTAGACGGTGGAGGAGAAGGTCTCGCTGTCCCGGAGGACCTGGACGCACTCGTCGAACCCCAGCACGGTGACCGGGGGGACCGGGCCGAACTGCTCGTCGGCCCCTGTGCCCAGGTCCACCGGCCCCACGTGGACCGGGCTCTCCTCCAGCAGCTCGGCGAAGCGGGGGAACGGGTCGCGGACGCTGCCGACCACGGTGTCCTCCAGCTCGTGGGGGTCGAACGCCGCCGTCGCCTCCGATGCTCCGGTCGTAGTCATGCCATCCCCTCCTGAACGAGCGTTCTCCCGGCTACCGGCCACCCTACCAAACGAATGTTTGACGGTCGACCGAGCGTTGGTTCCGGGCCGGTGGCGGGTCGCGCCCCCGCCTCCGGCCAGGCCTGACGCCCGGCGGCTCGACGCGCGCCGGCTCCGCACTCAAGAATGGGCGGGTGACCCAGGCCCCAGAGCACGACGGCGCCCAGCCCGCGACAGCGGGCTTCTCCCAGCGCCAGCACATCCTCGACACCGCGCTGTCGCTCATGTCCCAGCGGGGGGTCGACGGCACCAGCATGCGCGACCTGGCCAGCGGCGCCGGGCTGAACGTGGCCTCCCTCTACCACTACTTCCCCTCCAAGCGGGACCTGCTGGTGTCGGTCCTCGAGGAGCACGGCTTCATCAGCGACATCACGGCGGCCCGGCCGGTGACCGTCACCCGGGACGAGGTGGACGGGCTGGCCGAGCTCCTGGACGACCTGCTCCGCTCGATGCTCGAGGTGGAGGACTTCATCCGCCTCATGCTGGGCGAGGTGATGCGGGGCGACGAGACCGCCCACACGGTGGGCGTGGAGCTCTTCGGCGCCACCCAGGAGTCCCTGGAGCAGTGGCTGGTGGGCAGCGAGCCGGCGATCTGCGACCGCGCCGGGGCGCCGGCCGTGGCCCGCATGCTACGGGCC
>JBOGGH010000520.1:0-2625 GCA_050743905.1 Acidimicrobiales bacterium | reverse complement strand
GCCCCCGGCCGCCGCCGCCAGCTCCGCCGGGGTGCCGGCGGCTACGGCACGCCCCTCGTGGACGATGACCACGCGGTCGGCCATGCGCTCGGCCTCGGCCAGCTCGTGGGTGGTGAGCAGCACGCACACCCCCCGCCGGCGCAGCCCCGCCACCACCTCGCGGATGCCGAGCCGGCCCTCGGGGTCCACGCCGGCGGTGGGCTCGTCCAGGAACACGACCTCGGGCCGCCCCACCAGCGCCAGGGCCAGGGCCAGGCGCTGCTGCTCGCCGCCGGAGAGGTGGCGCCACGGGGTGCGGGCCACCTCGGTGAGGGCCACCAGCCGGAGCAGGCCGTCCACGTCCTCCGGCTCGGCGTAGTACGAGGCGAACAGCTCGAGTGCCCGGCGCGGGTCGAGCATCGGGTAGATGCCGCCCCGCTGCAGCATGACCCCGATCCGCGGGGTGAGAGCCCGGTGGTCGGCCCGGGGATCCAGGCCCAGGACGCAGACGCGGCCCGCCGCCGGGCGCCGGTAGCCCTCCAGGGTTTCCACGGTGGACGTCTTGCCGGCGCCGTTGGGCCCGAGCAGGGCCAGCACCTCGCCGCCCCACGCCTGCAACGACAGGCCATCCACCGCCGTCCGCCGGCCGTAGCGGACCACGAGGCCGTCCACGTCCACCGCCGCGACGCCGCGCGCCGGTACGGGGGGAGCGGTCGCCATACGACGTGCACGCTACCGTTGGCCCCCGATGATCGACATCCGGCTGGTGCGTGACGACCCCGGGCAGGTCAAGGCGGCGCTCGGCCGGCGCGGGGTGGACCCGGCCGAGATCGACCGGGTGGCTCGGCTGGACGCCGGGCACCGCCGGCTCCTGGGGCGCCAGGAGTCCCTGCGGGCCGAGGTCAAGGCGCTCTCCCGCAAGGTGGGCGAGGCCAGGAAGGCCGGCGACGCCGCGCTGGCCGAGGAGCTGGCGGCCGAGAGCCGGCGGCTGGGCGAGGGGGAGCGGGCCGCCGCCACCGAGGCCGAGGCCGAGGCCGCCGCCCTCCGCCAGGCGCTGCTCGTGCTGCCGAACCTCCCGTCCCCCGAGGCGCCGGACGGCGGCGGCCCGGAGGACAACGTGGTGGTCCGCGAGTGGTGGCCCGGCAAGGAGGAGGGCCGGCCGGCGCCGGAGCCGGCCGGGTACCAGCGGGTCCCGCACTGGGAGGTGGGCGAGGCGCTGGGCCTGCTCGACATGGCGCGGGGCGCCCGCCTCGCCGGGTCCATGTTCCCCCTCTACCGTGGGGCCGGCGCCCGGCTGCTGCGGGCGCTCACGTCCATGGCCATGGACCGCCACGCCGACGCCTACGAGGAGATCCGCCCGCCCACGCTGGTGCTGACCGAGACCATGACCTCCACCGGCCACCTCCCGAAGTTCTCGGACGAGGCCTACCACGTCGAACGGGACGACCTGTGGGCCATCCCCACCGCCGAGGTGCCGCTGACCTCGATGCACCGCGACGAGATCCTGGCCGAGGCCGACCTGCCGGTCAGGCTCATGGCGGTGACCCAGTGCTTCCGGCGGGAGGCCGGCGCCGCCGGGCGCGACACCCGCGGGCTGCTCCGGGTGCACGAGTTCGAGAAGGTGGAGCTCTTCTCCTACGCCACGGCCGAGCAGGCCCCGGCGGCCCAGGCGGACGTGCTGGCCCGGGCCGAGGGGATCCTCCAGGCCCTGGAGCTGCGGTACCGGGTGCTGGACCTGTGCGCCGGCGACCTGGGCGCCTCGTCGGCGCGGACCTTCGACCTCGAGGCCTACGCGCCGGGGTGCGACCGGTGGCTGGAGGTGTCCTCCGTGAGCTGGTTCCGCGACTACCAGGCCCGGCGGGCCAACGTCCGCTACCGCCCGGCCGGCGGGGGCGGACCGGTGCTGGCCCACACGGTGAACGGGTCGGCGCTGGCCTGGGCCCGGATCTGGGCGGCGCTGGTGGAGAGCGGCCGCCAGGAGGACGGGTCGGTCAGGGTGCCGGCCGGCCTGGCGCCGTGGCTGGGGGGCGACACGCTGCTGGCCGCGCCCTGAGCGCGGTGGCCGGCGGCGCGCCCGTCCCCGTCGTCTGCGGTCAGGCCCCGTCGGGGTCGAACCGGTAGCCCACGCCCCGCACGGTGGTGATGAGCATCGGGGCCGAGGGGTCGGCCTCGATGCGCGAGCGGAGCCGCTTGATGTGCACGTCGAGCGTCTTGGTGTCGCCGATGTAGTCGGTGCCCCAGACGCGGTCGATCAGGACGTCGCGGGTGAGCACCCGGCCGGCGTTCTCCACCAGCAGCCCCAGAAGCTCGAACTCCTTGCGCCGCAGGTGCACCTCATCGCCCCGCACGTAGACGCGCCGCTGGTCCAGGTCCACCCGCACGTGGCCGGCCTCCCAGGCGCTCGCCGGCTCCTCCTCCGACCACGCGCCCGCCTTGGTCTCGGCGGCCACCGGGGTGCGTCGCATCACGGCGCGGATCCTGGCCACCAGCTCGCGCAGGCGGTAGGGCTTGGTGACGTAGTCGTCCGCCCCCACCTCCAGGGCCACCACCGTGTCGATCTCGGCGCCCTTCGCCGTGACCATGATGATGGGCACGGTGGAGCGGGAGCGGATCGACCGGCAGACGTCGATCCCGGACATCTTGGGC
>JBOGGH010000519.1:0-2625 GCA_050743905.1 Acidimicrobiales bacterium | reverse complement strand
GAACCCAACGATTAACCAGCCAATGCTCCTCAGTTAGGGCCGGAGTTCTTCAAGTCGGCCTACGTCTCATCAGGTCGAGAACTTGAACGTTGGCCGCCTTCGTCTTCCTAGCCAAGGCTAGAAGAACCCAGCTCGAATTACCCTTCCGTCTTCGACGACGAAGTTCAAGCGCGTTGGGTCGTAGTTGAGCAAGATGTTGGTTCCTCCCGACGAGTCGATCAGACGGGGACCATGAATGGTTCCCAGTTCGGTTCGCTCGGGGCTGAGACCCCTCTCTAAGGCCACCGCTGTGGCATCTTCGAGCGTGAGGCCAACATAACTCGGGTCTTCGCGAATCCTCTCAAACAACCGATTGAACCACCGCTCGGCCGGTTGACCGTCAGTGTGTCGGCGACGCCTGAATACTGACCCTCTATCGACGCTCGAATCCTGACCCCCTTGGCGGGTCCACCGCTGTTGGTGTGGATCCGTGAACCCTGGCTCCGAGACGAGCCGGGGAGGAAGAGGGTGTTGCACGTGGAGGAATGGGCCGAGATCCGCCGGCTGTCGAAGTCTGAGGGTCTGTCGATCAAGGAAATCGCCCGCCAGGTCGGTGTGGCCAGGAACACCGTCCGGGCGGCGGTGCGCTCCCACGAGCCGCCGGTTTACCGCCGCGTGGCAGCCGGCTCCATCGTCGACGCGGTCGAACCCGACATCCGGCGCCTGTTGATGCAGACGCCGCGGATGCCGGCGACCGTGATTGCCGAGAGGATCGGCTGGACCAGGTCGCTGACGGTGCTCAAGGACCGGGTCCGAGAGCTCCGGCCCCTCTATCTGCCCCCCGACCCCTCGGGGCGCACCGAGTACCGGCCCGGTGAGATCGCGCAGTGGGACCTGTGGTTTCCACCGGCCCCGGTCCCGCTCGAAACCGGCGAGGTGTCCTCGCCACCGGTGGTCGTCGGTGTCTGCGGCTACTCGCGGGTGATGGTGGCCAAGATGGTCCCCACCCGCGAGGCCCATGACATCCTCTCGGGCAATCTCGCCTGCTTGGAGACTCTCGGTGCGGTGCCCAAGAAGGGCGTCTATGACAACGAGGGTGCCCTGGTGTCGCGCCGGCGCGGCAAAGCGACCTTGACCGAGCCGTTCGAGCGCTTCCGCGGAACCCTCGGCATGCACGTCGTCGTGCTCCGTCCGGCCGATCCCGAGTCCAAGGGCGTGGTCGAGCGCCACAACGGCTATCTCGAGACCAGCTTTCTTCCCGGCCGGCGCTTCTTGGACCCCGCTGACTTCAACGAACAGCTCGACGAGTGGCTGGCGCGGGCGAACCGACGGGTCCACGCCACCTTGCGTTGTCGGCCCGTCGACCGCTTCGACGAGGACCGCGCCGCCATGATGACCCTGCCGCCGGTCCTTCCAGACACGGCGTTGCACCTGTCGACCCGCCTGGCCCGTGACCACTGGGTGCGCGTCGGGACCTGCGACTATTCGGTGCACCCCAAGGTCATCGGCCGCCTCGTCGAGGTCCGGGCCACCCCCGACGAGGTGGTCGTCACCTGCTCGGGCGACGTGGTGGGCCGCCACCGGCGCAGCTGGGCTAAGCACCGCACCATCACCGATCCGATGCACGATGCGGCCCGGGACGCGATGCGCGCCGTCCGGGCCCTCGTGCCCGCGACACCGCTCGTTGACGAGGTCGAGATCCGGGACCTGTCGGTCTACGACCGAGCGACAGGGGCGCTGTGATGGCGCGCAGCACCACCAAGCCGAACGCGGACCTCGTCTATCTGTGCCGGGCGCTCAGAGCACCGTCATTGGCGGCCGCCGTCGGACGTCTCGGCGAGCGGGCCCGCTCTGAGAGCTGGACCCATGAGGAGTTCCTCGCCGCCTGTCTCGAACGCGAGGTGGCGGCGCGACAGTCCAACGGAGGCGAGATCCGGGTCCGCGCTGCCCGCTTCCCCGCCCGCAAGTCACTCGAGGACTTCGACTTCGATCACCAGCGGTCCCTCCAGCGAGAGACCCTCGCTCATCTGGGCACTCTCGACTTCGTCGCCGCCAAGGACAACGTCGTCTTCTTGGGCCCACCCGGGACCGGCAAGACCCACCTGGCGACGGGCCTCGGGATCCGGGCGTGCCAGGCGGGACACCGCGTCGCCTTCGCCACGGCCGCCGAATGGGTGTCAAGCCTCGGCGAGGCCCACCAGCACGGACGCCTCCACGACGAGCTCACCCGACTGGGTCGCATCCCGCTGCTCGTGATTGACGAGGTCGGCTACATCCCCTTCGACGGCGAAGCCGCCAACCTGTTCTTCCAGCTGATCTCAGCCCGCTACGAGCGCGCCAGCGTCATCGTCACCTCGAACAAACCCTTCGGGCGATGGGGCGAGGTCTTCGGTGACCCGGTTGTGGCCGCTGCCATGATCGACCGCCTCGTCCATCACGCCGAAGTGGTCAACCTCAAGGGCGACAGCTACCGCCTGAAGGACAGAGACATGGGGAGGATGACGACGAACGACGAGAACTGACCCGCCGAAAGGGGTCAATTTTCGGCCGTCGCAGGGGGGTCAAAATTCAGCCGTCGTTGACAACCCGATCCATCTGCCCCCCCGACTTCGACCGCCTCCTCCCTCTCCACGGTCAGGGTGGACC
>JBOGGH010000518.1:0-2628 GCA_050743905.1 Acidimicrobiales bacterium | reverse complement strand
GGTCCAACGTCAGATGCCCGCCGATCTGTTGTTCCATACTGTCGCCGGGAAACGGCTGCACGCCGGTCAAACACTCATAGAGCACACACGCCAGCGCATAGACATCGGCGCGGGCATCAGCAGTGCCGGTGGTGAAGCGCTCGGGAGCCATGTAGGCCCAGGTACCCACCATCATGCCGGTACTGGTCAGTTTGGTGGCCGCAGCATCGTGAGCGATACCGAAGTCGATCAGATACGCGAAGTCGTCGCCGGTCACCAGCGCATTCGACGGTTTGATGTCCCGGTGCACCAGCCCCACGGCGTGCGCGGCGTGCAACGCAGAAGCCAGCTGCGCGATCACAGCCACGGCCCGTTGCGGGCTCATCGGCCCGTCACGCGCCAGCAAACCCTGCACATCGATCCCGTCGATCACCGGCATCACCAAATACAGCTGGCCGTCGACTTCCCCAGTGTCATAAATCGGAATGATGTGCGGCTCAGTCAGCCGGGCTGCGGTGTGGGCCTCGCGGCGAAACCGCGCCTGATACCCCGGCTCCGTCGCCAGCTCGGAGGCCAACACCTTGATCGCCACGTCGCGGCCGATCGCGGTGTCCCGGGCCTTAAACACCTGGCCCATGCCACCCTCGCCTATCAGCCCAAGCAGCCGGTACCGGCCGAACTCGGCCTCATCCATAGGCCGCCTCCCTCACCACCACGGTGATCGCGACCCACCGACACTACCGCGCCCCCGGCCATCCAGGCGCCGCTTTGCCTGCTCAGGCCAACAATGCGCCCGAGCCCATAGGCGGCCGCGCCGCCAAGGATGCTCAGTACCCAATTGTGTTCGTCCGCTGCTACGCGGCCATGCCCTGCGTTTCGTCAAGTGATTTGGCCCCACCGTCGTCATGGATTTTGGCCCCACCCCGTTCAGTTGGATCGTTTGGCTCGGGTGTTGGTTTTGCTGGTGCGTAGTCGGTAGGACTTGGTGCCGGTTTCGATGATGTGGGCGTTGAAGGTGACGCGGTCGACGATGGCGGCGACCAGGCGTGGGTCGGGGAAGACGGTGCCCCATTCGCTGAAGGGCAGGTTGGTGGCGATCGCGACCGACGCGCGTTCTTCGCGTTCGGTAATGATCTGAAATAGCAATTCCGCTCCGCGAGGGTCGATTTGGACGTATCCGAGTTCATCGAGGCACAGCAGGTCCAGACGTCCGTAGCGGGCCACGACGCGGGAGAGGACGCGTTCGTCGGCAGCTTCGACGAGTTCGTTGACCAATTGCGCGGTGGTGATGTAGCGGACTCGGCGGCCCTGTTCGCAGGCTGCCAAGCCCAGCCCTATGAGCAGGTGGGACTTGCCGGTTCCGGAGTCCCCGAGCAGCACGATGGGTTCGCCGGCATCCATGTAGTGCCCCGCGGCGAGGTGGCCCAGGATCGCGGGCGCGATACCGGGGACGGCGTCGATGTTGAAGTCCGCCAAGCGTTTCAGCCTCGGGAACTTGGCGTCATTGATGCGCCGCGTGCGGCGCCGTTCGGTGCGGTCGTCGACCTCGGCGGCCAGGACTTCGGCGAGGTAGCGCAGGTGGGTGTGGCGTTCCCGGTCGGCGATCTCGGCCAGGCGGGCCGCTTCGGTGCGGACGGTGGGCAGATGCAGCTCGCGCGCCGCGGCGCCGATCGAGGCTTGGGCGGCGGCATCGACGGTCGCCGGTTTGGCGGTGGTGGTCATGATTCGCTTCCGGTCAGCAGATCGTCGTAGTCGGTCAGAGAGGGTGCTGGTCGGTCGTAGCGGGCCAGGGCGCCGATCGGGACTACGGGGGCGATCTGGGTGGTTTCGCGGCGGGCGTCGATCAGTACGGTCTCGGGATCAAGGCATCCCGCGGTGATGGCCCGGTCCATCGCGTCAATCAGCGCGGCGGCGGGCATGGTGCGGTGTGCCAACAGGATGGTGATCAGGGCGCGGGTTCCCGCGGCGTCTCCACGGGCGCGGCGGGCGGCATCCCAGTACCCCTGGTGCGAGGCGGTGAACACCCCGCGGGTTTTGGCTTGTGCCAGTGCGGTCGCCCCGGGCAGGCCGCCGGGTTTGGTCTTGAGGACATCGAGGTAGTGATCCAGGCACAGCACCTCGACGTAGCGTCCGGCCGCCCGATCGTGGCGGGCCACCAGCCGGGGCCCGTCGTAGACCTCGACGCTGCGGGCGGTCAGGCGCACCGGGAGGCGTCGCCCGGCGTAGCGGGCTGGAACGGAGTAGAAGCATTGCCGCACAGACACTCTGGACCGGTTGTCGACCCGGGCGTTCAGCAGTCGGGCGCAGTCGAATGCCTCGGTTGGTAATTCCATCAGCGTGGGCGCCTCTGCGGCGAATGCCGCCCCGATCGTGATCGGGCGCCCGGTGATCACCCGATCGTCGTCGAGGCGATCAGCGGCGGCGATCAGCTCGTTGAGCGCTGCCAGCGAGGCGACGGTGGGGACCGGGACGAGGTGGCGCCGCCGGAAGCGGCCGATCTCACCCTCCACACCGCCCTTCTCGTGGGCACCCTCGATGCCCGGGCGGCAGAAGAACGAGTCGAACCCGTAGTGGCTGCGCAGCGCGGTGAACCGTTCGGACTCGCTCCGGTCGCGGCCCTTGAGCACCCGAACGACAGCGGGTTTGAGG
>JBOGGH010000517.1:0-2640 GCA_050743905.1 Acidimicrobiales bacterium | reverse complement strand
CCCCTGTTCTCGGTGGATGGGCACCTGCCGGCCCGCGCCTTCGACGTGCTGGCCTTCAACCTCTCGGCCGAGCTCGTCTATACCAACGTGCTCAACCTGGTGGACCTGGCCGGGGTGCCGGTGCGGGCCGCCGCCCGTTCCGGCGCCGACCCCCTGGTGGTGGCCGGTGGCCACTGCGCCTTCAACCCCGAGCCCCTGGCCGACTTCGTGGACGCCTTCGTCATCGGCGACGGCGAGGAGGTGGTGGGGGAGATGGTGGACGCGCTGGCGCCGTGGCTGGCCCGGCCGCCCGCCGCCCGTGACCGCGGCGAGGCCCGGGAGCGCCTGGCCGCGGTGGAGGGCGTGTACGTGCCGGCGCTGTACGCACCGCGCTACGAGGAGGGTCGGCTGGTGGGCACCGAGCCGGTGGAGGGCTCGGGGGCGCCGGCCACGGTGGACAAGCGCACGGTGGCCGACCTGGCCGACTGGCCCTACCCCCGCCGCCAGCTCGTGCCGCTGACCGAGGTGGTGCACGACCGCTTGAACGTGGAGGTGTTCCGCGGCTGCACCCGCGGCTGCCGCTTCTGCCAGGCCGGGATGATCACCCGCCCGGTGCGGGAGCGTCCGGCGGACCAGGTCCGCCGGATGGTGGGCGACGGCCTGGCCTGGAGCGGCTACGACGAGGTGGCGCTCACCTCCCTCTCCACCGCCGACTTCTCGGGCATCGAGGGGACGGTGACCGACGTGATCGAGGACCCCCGCCACGGCGGCCGGGTGTCCGTGAGCCTGCCCAGCCTCCGCGTGGACGCCTTCACCGTGGGCACCGCCGCCCAGATCCAGCGGGTGCGCCGCACCGGGCTGACCTTCGCCCCGGAGGGCGGCACCTGGCGGATGCGCCAGGTGATCAACAAGCTCATCCGCGAGGAGGACCTGTACAGCGCCGTGGACGCCGCCTTCAGCCAAGGCTGGCGCCGGGTCAAGCTCTACTTCCTCATCGGGCTGCCCACCGAGCGGGACGAGGACGTGCTGGGCATCGCCGAGCTGGGGGCACGCTGCGTGGAGATCGGCCGCCGCTACCACCGGTCGGTCACCGTGGTGGCCTCGGTGGGCGGGTTCGTGCCCAAGCCGCACACCCCGTTCCAGTGGTTCGGGCAGGACACGGTGGACGAGCTGCGGCGGAAGGTCGCCCTGCTGCGGGAGGCGGCACGCCCGGCCCGCGGCCTCACCGTCCGCTGGCACGACCCGGAGGCCACGGCGGCCGAGGGCATCGCCAGCCGGGGCGACCGGCGGATCGGGGCCGTCATCGAGCGGGTCTGGCGGGCCGGGGGGACGTTCCAAGAATGGTCGGAGCGGTTCGACCTCTCCCTGTGGGAGGAGGCGCTGGCCGCCGAGGGCCTCTCGCTGGACGAGGTGGTCCATCGCGACCGGGAGGAGGACGAGGCCCTGCCGTGGGACCACGTCTCGGCCGGCCTCCACCGGGACTTCCTCTGGGGGGACTGGCAGGAGGCGCTGGCCGGCGCCGGCGTCGAGGACTGCCGCTGGACCCCCTGCTACGACTGCGGGGCCTGCACCGGGCTGGGCCTGGAGCACGTGGTCGCGTCGCCGGTGCCCCCCGCCGGGGGGAGCCAGGGGACCGGCCAGGACCTGGCCACGGGGGGCAGGGTCCCCGTCCGGTTCACGGCCGGCCCGGGTGCCGTGCCGGCCCCCGCCGGGCGCTGAGGTGGGGCCGCCGGTCCGGGTCCGGTTCCGCTACGCCAAGCAGGGGAAGATCCGGTTCACCAGCCAGCGCGACGTGGCCCGGATGTGGGAGCGGGCCCTCCGGCGGAGCGGCCTGCCCGTGGCCTGGTCCGAGGGGTTCTCCCCCCGGCCGTTGCTGAGCTTCGGTCTGGCCCTCCCCACCGGGGCGGAGTCCCTGGGGGAGTACGTGGACGTCCGCCTGGCGCCCGGGCCCGGGCCCCCGGATCCGGCCGCCGACCTGCGGCGGGAGGTCCTGGACGCCCTCGGGCGCGGGGGTCGGGACCTGGCCGCCCTGCTGGGCCCCCTGATGCCGGAGGGGATCACCGTCCAGGCGTCGGCCCTGGTGGACCATGCAACCGGATCGTTGCAGCAGGAGGTAACATCGTGCGACTGGGAAATGGAGGTGCACGGGGTGGCCCCACGGGAGTTGACGGCACGGGTCGAGCGTTTGCTCGGCTCCCCGAGTGTCGTCGTCCGGAGGGAGCGGAAAGGCCGGCCCGTGGAAGACGACCTCCGACCCGGGGTACGGACGCTCGCCGTGGTGGCGGACGGGACCGGGAGCTCGACGGGCGGCCAGGCGCGGTGCCGGCTGCGTGCCGAGCTGGCCACCCGGCCCCGCGGCGTGCGGCCGGGAGAACTGTTGGAAGTGCTCGGTGCCGGCGTGGTGCTGGACCGGGCGTGCAGGACGCATCAATGGATCGAGCGCGACGGCGAGCGGCGGGAGCCGCTGAGCATGGGCGGGGAGCTGCCGGAGGCATCCGGCCACCCGGCCCGGGAACGCGCCTCATGAACCGTGTAAGGAGGGACCTCCCTCATGGACGAGTCGGAGAACGGCCTGCCCAGTCCGGGCGAGGCCGGCAGCAGCGCGAGCGGGGGCGGGAGCCCGCTGCTCGAGCACTCAGCAGGGGAGGCGGCCTCGGCCGC
>JBOGGH010000516.1:0-2656 GCA_050743905.1 Acidimicrobiales bacterium | reverse complement strand
CCGCCGGGCTCGGGCACCGCCGGCGGGGCGCCGGGGCGGTAGCGGGCGGCCCAGTAGCCGAGCGCACGCGCCAGCTCCGCCCGTCTCGAGGGCGTGTCGACGGTGGCCACGGCCCGCACGGCGTGGGCCGTGCGGATCACCCCGTGGAAGAGGGCGGTGCTCAGCGTCGGCATCAGCCGGGGGACCCACAGCTCCACCACGGCGGCCCAGCCCTGCTCGGCCAGGTCGCGGTCGAAGAGCCCGATCCACTCCGGGAGGAGCCGGTAGTCGCCGAGCCCGTCCCGCCAGCCGCCGGTGGCCAGCGTCACCGGGGCGGCCGGCTCCGGGCCGTCGCCGAGCATGCGGTCGAACCACCGCGCCCACCCGTCCACCTGGTCGTCCAGGCCCATGGCGTCGAGGGCCTCCACGGCCATCGGGCCGTGGTTGACGAAGCCGTTGGGCAGCTCGAAGTCCGTCCTGGCCAGGCGGTCGAACGCCTCGTCCAGCACCGCGGGGTCGCTGGTCATCGTGGGCCTCCTCGTGGTCCGTGCCCGGGGCCCGGCCGGCGCCGGGCTGCCGCTCCCGGACCACCCTAAGACCTCGACCTCACTCGAGGTCAAGGCCCTGCCGCGCTCGGTCGGCTGCCGCGCGGGCGTGGTTCGGGACGTCACCCGAGAAGGTTCGGGCTCCACTCACTTCCCGTAGTGATAGCGAGCCTGGAGGACGACGAGATCGGCGCCGAGGACCTGGTACACGAGCCGGTGCTCGTCGGTGATCCTCCTGGACCACGAGCCACTGATCCCGTACTTGAGAGGTTCGGGCTTGCCGATCCCGGCGGTCGGATCACGCAGGGCATCGTCAATGAGGCGATTGACCCGCTTCAGCACGGCGCGGTCGGCTCGCTGCCAGTGGGTGTAGTCCTCCCAGCCCTGAGCGGTGAAGACCAGCCTCACTCCCGATCGAGAGGGCGCTCGACCGTCTCGCCCCGGGCCGCCGCCTCGGCGGCGTCCAGCAGCCGGCGCGCGTTGGCCGGCGACCGGAACAGGTAGGCCGTCTCCTGCCACGCCGAGTACTCGTCGGCCGACATCAGCACGGCGTTCCCACGCTTGGACGTGATCTCGATGGCCGCCCGGTCGTCGTTGACCTTCTCGATCAGCGGGAACAACGCCCGGCGGGCTTCGCTGGCGGTGATGGCCATGCTCCGCTCCCCTTGTCGGCACCTGTGGTACCAAATATAGTACCACTTGGGGCGCGTCCGGAACCGCCCAGCGTTCGTGCCGGGGCGGGCCGGTCGCTGCACCACTCCCGCCGGGCGACCGGACGTCGAGCCGCTCCGCCGTAGGCGGTGCCGGCTACCGGTCCGCCCGGGGTGTCTCTCGAACGACGCGGTCCAGCTCGGCCAGGTCCTCGGCGGTGGGCCGCCAGGCACCGGCCCGCACGTTGGCCGCCACCTGCTCGGGCGTGGTGGCGCCGGCGATCACCGAGGCCACGGCCGGCTGTGCCGCCAGCCCGCCGATGGCCACGTCGAGCATGGCCAGCCCCCGCTCGGCGGCGAACCGCTCGATGGCCTCCAGGCGGTCGAACGTCGCGTCCGTGAGCACGGCCTCCATCCCCCAGTCCCGGACGCGGCTGCCCTCGGGCGCGCCCTCGCCGCGCCGGTACTTCCCGGTGAGGAGGCCGCTGGCCAGCGGGAAGTAGGGGAGCAGCCCGATGCCGTACTGCCGGAGCGCCGGGACCAGCTCGGCCTCGGCGCGCCGCCGGAGGAGGTTGTACTCGTTCTGGGCGCTGACGAAGCGGGTCAGGTGCTCCGTCCGGGCCACCCACTCGGCGTGGGCCACCTGCCAGCCGGCGAGGTTCGAGTGCCCCACGTAGCGCACCTTCCCCTCGTGCACCAGGTCGTCCAGGGCCGAGAGGGTCTCCTCGATCGGCGTGGCCGGGTCCGGGAAGTGGAGCTGGTACAGGTCGATCCACTCGGTCCGGAGCCGGCGCAGGGAGGCCTCCACCGCCCGGCGCACGTACCGGCGGCTGCCACGCGCGTCCCAGTCGGCACCGTTGTCCTGGCCGCGGCGGCGGACGTCGCTGCCGAACTTGGTGGCGATCACCACGTCGTCCCGCCGGCCCCGGAGCAGCTCGCCGAGGCGCTCCTCCGAGGCCCCGTAGGAGTCCGAGGTGTCGATGAGGGTGATGCCGTGGTCGAGGGCGGCGTCCACCACCGCCCGGCACTGCCCGAGGTCGAGCTTCATGCCGAAGTTGTTGGTCCCGAGCCCCACCACCGAGACGGCGAGGCCGGAGCGGCCCAGGCGACGGACGGCGGGGGGATCGGGCATGGCGCCACAGTAGCGAGCGCCCGTGCGGGCACGGCGGGGCGCCATGGGACGGGCGCCACGGGATGGGCGCCATGGGATGGGCGCCATGGGAGACTGCCGGCCATGGAGCCGGGGGACCTGGCCGACGACCCGCTGGACCAGATCCGGTCCTGGTCCGAGGAGGCCCGGGAGGCCGGCGAGCCCATGCCCGAGGCCATGTGCCTGGCCACGGCGTCGGCCGACGGGGCCCCCTCGGCCCGCATGGTGCTGCTCCGGGGCGTCGACACCGGCCTCGTCTTCTACACCGACTACGGGAGCGCCAAGGGGGCCGACCTCCTGGCGAACCCACGAGCCGCGGCGGTGCTCCACTT
>JBOGGH010000515.1:0-2660 GCA_050743905.1 Acidimicrobiales bacterium | reverse complement strand
ACGCCGACCAGCTCCTAGTGATCGACGAGGGCAGGGTGGTCGAGCGCGGGACCCACACCCAGTTGCTTGCGGCAGGCGGGCTCTACGCCGAGCTCTACCGGACCCAGTTCGCCGACCAGGACGCGGTGCGCGCCACCGAGGCGTGAGGCCCGCCGCCGCGCGCCCCCAGGGGGCTGTCGCGGCTGCGCACGGCCGTGCCGCCAGGCCATAGGCTCTGCCTGTGCTGACGAGGCTGGAAGTAAACGGTTTCAAGAACCTGCTGGACATGCAGGTCGAGTTCGGGCCCTTCACCTGCATTGCAGGAGAGAACGGTGCGGGTAAGTCGAACATCTTCGACGCTATCCAGTTCCTTTCTCTCCTTGCTGACCACTCGCTCATGGAGGCAGCTCAGGAAGTCCGTTCCACCCGTGACGAACGGACCGGCGATCCTAGGGATCTGTTCTGGATCGGGTACACGGACGGCAACCCTGTCATGTCGTTCAGCGCGGAGATGATCGTGCCGGAGCACGTTCTTGACGACTTCGGACAATCGGCTGAGGCCACGACCACGTTTCTCAGGTACGAACTGCGAATTGGGTATGAGGCCCCACATGGCCCCGAACGCATCGGGAGGCTGGTTCTTCTGTCGGAGACACTTCGGCACATCAAGCTCGGCGATGCTGCCGCCCGTCTCCGTTTTCCCCACTCCGTCGACCGGTTCCGAAGGAACGTCGTCCGTGGTCGCCGTAGTGGCAAGGCATTTATCTCCACCGAATTGGACGGCGAAGACCGTACCATCACCATTCACCAGGACCTTCAGCGCGGACGCCACAGTGGAGGCCGGCTCCGCAGGGCCTCAGCGGTCCGAGCGCCAACGACCGTTGTCTCGACCATCACGGGTGCCGACGATCCGACGATCCTCGCCGCCCGAAGGGAGATGCAGAGTTGGCGCCGACTTTCCTTGGAGCCGTCTGCGCTCCGGGCAGCCGACCGATACACCGACCGCCGAACGATGGGGCCCGATGGTCGCCACCTAGCGGCAACCCTCTACCGGATCGCCATCTCAAAGTCGCCAGAGAACGAGAAGATCCATCCAGAAGACATTTACGCAACGGTCGCCAGCCGCTTGGCGTCTTTGACCGGCCTAGCTGTCCGCCATCTCCGGGTTGACACCGACGATACCCGGGAGCTCCTGACGGTCCAATTGCGTGAGGCCGGAGGCATTGAGCTTCCAGCGCGTTCTCTTTCGGAGGGAACGCTCCGCTTCCTGGCACTCTGTGTCCTGCTCGAAGACAGCACGGTCAGCGGCCTTCTCTGCATGGAGGAACCGGAGAACGGACTGCACCCGGCCAACCTACCGGCGATGGTCGAGATCCTCCAAGACCTTGCGGTGGACCCAAAGCTCGCTCCAGGGCCCGACAATCCGGTGCGCCAGGTGATTGTCAACACCCACTCGCCAGGCGTAGTCCAGCTCGTAGACCCCAACGATCTGCTGTACGCCACTGTTGTGGCTGCTCAGCGATCCGACGGTACGACTGCTCGGGAACTTCGCCTTCAGCCGCTTCAGGGGACGTGGCGAGCGGTGGGAATACGCGAGCCGGCTGCCACCCGTAGCGACCTCGTGGCCTACCTGACCACGCCCCCCGGTGCTCATTTCGAGTTCACATTGCAGTCGGCGTGATCCACCGTGGACTGCTACTTGCCGACGGGCACTCTGACGAACCCCTTGCGACCCATGTCGAGACGATGTTCGCCGATCATGGCTGCACTGTTCGGATCGTTGCACCGGATCTCGGTCGCCTTCGGCAACCACCAGGCCGTCGTGTCGAGGACCGGCTCCGGGCCGTACTCGACTTCGACAATGAGGACAGCCATTACGACGTCATTGTGGTGCACCGGGATGCTGAGGGGCAGGACCCAGGCCTGCGGTACCAGGAGATTTCGGACGCGATGTCCTCGCTCTCCTGCACGCAGCCCCATGTGCCGGTTGTCCCTGTACGGATGACGGAGGCGTGGCTCCTCCTTGACGAGGCGGCCATCCGGGAGGTCGCCGGACGGCCCACGGTCCGAACATCCCTCGGCCTCCCTCGGATCCGGGACATTGAGAGCGTCGCCGACCCCAAGGTCACGCTCCGAGCCGCCCTGGTCCAAGCCTCGGGGTGCACCGGCCGTCGACTGGAACAGTTCGAACGACGGTTTCCCGATCACCGTCGGACCCTGCTGGAACGCCTCGATCCCCACGGTCCGATCACCGAACTCACTGCCTGGCGCCAACTCCTGGCATCAGTGAGGTGTGCAGCGGACGCGCTCAACTCCTGACCCGAGCACAGGACGTTCCCGCGGGAACGTCGCGGGCGACGTGGCACCTCGGTGGGAACGGCGCGCCGTAGCCTAGGACCCGATGAGGGAGCCGGCACCACCGGACGGCGGCGTGCCGTGACCGAGATGCTGCCCACCGGCGAGGTGCCGGCGGTGCCCGCCCAGCCGGCCATCGGCGGCCTCGACCTGCCGCCGGTTGCGCCCGCCGAGGCGCCGGCCAGCCCCGCCACGGCACCGGCAGCCCCGGCGGCGGAGCCGGACGGCCGGCCCTACGCCGTGGTGACGGTGATCGGCCTCGCCGACGACCGGATCGACCTCCTCGCCCCCGAGGCCCGCCAGGCCCTGGCCGAGGCGCAGGTGGT
>JBOGGH010000514.1:0-2668 GCA_050743905.1 Acidimicrobiales bacterium | reverse complement strand
CCGCTCCACCGAGCCGAAGAGGGCCCGGTGGATCATGACCGGCCGGTGCTTGGGGTTGTCCGCCCCCACGTACTCCAGGCCGAACCGACCCGGCTCCTGGAAGTCGAGCTGGATGGTCGAGAGCTGCCACGTCCGGCCGATGGCGTCGCGGCACTGCACCGAGATCTTGGGCCCGTAGAACGCCCCGCCGCCCTCGTCCATCACCAGGTCCAGGTCGAGGTCCCCGGCCACGGTGCGCAGCGCGTCGGTGGCCTCGGCCCACTCCTCCTCGCTGCCCACCGCCTTCTCCTCCGGGCGGGTGGACAGCTCGAGGTAGAAGTCGTCCAGGCCGTAGTCGCGCAGCAGGTCCAGCACGAAGCGGAGCAGGGACGCCAGCTCGTCCACCACCTGCTCCCTGGTGCAGAAGATGTGGGCGTCGTCCTGGGTGAACCCCCGGGCCCGGGTCAGCCCGTGCACCACGCCGGACTTCTCGTGGCGGTAGACGGTGCCGAACTCGAACAGCCGCACCGGCAGCTCCCGGTAGGAGCGCTGGCGGCTGCGGAAGATGAGGATGTGGAAGGGGCAGTTCATGGGCTTGGGGTAGTACTCCTGGCCCCCGTCCATCTCCATCGGCGGGTACATCCCCTCGGCGAACCACTCCAGGTGGCCGGAGGTCCGGAACAGGTCGGCCTTGGCGATGTGGGGGCTGTGCACGAACTCGTAGCCGGCCTCCACGTGCCGCTGGCGCGAGTAGTCCTCCATCAGGCGGCGGACGGTGCCGCCCTTCGGGTGGAACACCGCCAGGCCCGACCCGATCTCCTCGGGGAAGGAGAAGAGGTCGAGCTCCACCCCGAGCTTGCGGTGGTCGCGGCGCTCGGCCTCCTCCAGCCGGTGCAGGTGGGCGGCCAGCGCCGCCTCGGACTCCCACGCCGTGCCGTAGATCCGCTGGAGCTGCTGGCGCTTCTCGTCGCCCCGCCAGTAGGCGCCGGCCACCCGCATCAGCGTGAAGTGCCCCAGCCGCCCGGTGGACGGCACGTGCGGGCCCCGGCAGAGGTCGGTGAAGGCCGGGGAGTTCCGGTAGGTGGAGACCGTGGGCGCGGCCCCGTTGCCGTCCGTGGGCGCCGCGTCCACCTCGTCGGCCCCGCGGCCCACCGCCTCGATGATCTCCCGCTTGAACGGCTGGTCGCCGAAGAGCGCCAGCCCCTCGGCGATCGAGTGCTCGTGGCGGACGAAGGGCTGGTCCTCGGCCACGATCTCGCGCATGGTGGCCTCGATGCGCTCGAGGTCCTCGTCGCTGAAGTGGGCGCCGCCGGGCAGCTCGAAGTCGTAGTAGAAGCCGTCGGCGATCACCGGCCCGATGGCGTAGTGGGCCCCCGGCCACAGGCGGAGCACCGCCTGGGCCAGCACGTGCGACGTCGAGTGGCGGAGCACGTCTCGGCCGGCGTCGGTGGTGTCGGTGACGATCGCCACCTGGGCGCCGTCCGGCAGCTCGGCCGAGAGGTCCGCCTCGGTGCCGTCCACGGTGGCCGCCACCGCCGCCCGGGCCAGGCCCCGCCCCACCGCCGCCGCCAGGTCGGCACCGGTCGAGCCCGCCGGCAGCTCGCGGGCGGAGCCGTCCGGGAGGCGTACCGTCACCTTGGCTGCCGTCGTCATGTCACGTCCCCTGGTCCCTCCGGCCGTCGCGTCCAGTCGTCCACAACGTGGGCCGGCGGCCGCGGACGAACGTGATCGGCCAAGCGTAGGCGGCCCCACGCGCCTCGACGTCCCCATGCCCGCAGTGTCGGCGTCCCGGCCGGCGGCGCGCCTACAGGGGAGCGTCCGAGCGCGACCGGAGGCCAGCCGTGTGGGATGCCAGGTGCGTGGTCAGCCGGGCGTCCATCCTGTCGGCCCGGGCCGACGCCCGGCACTGCGCCCGCCGGAGCTCGCCGGCCAGCCGGTCGACCTGTCGCTGCACCGCGGCGAGCTCCCGGTCGCGGCGCTCCGCCTCCCGCCGACGATCTGCGGAACGGGCGCGCACGACGCTGACGATGACGTAGGTCCAGACGACGACGGTGAGCGCCCCCATGACGGCACACCCCACAAAGAGCTGACCGGCGGTGGTCACGGGACGGTCACGCCGCGTGATGGGCCCGGTGGTCCGCGAGGTCGGCGCGCAGCCCGACGATCTCGCCGGTGACGTGGTCGAGCCGCCGGTCGACGCCTTCGAACCGTTCGTCCATGTGCTCGAACCGCCGGTCGACCGTGTCGAACCGTTGGTCGACCTTCTCGAACTGCCGGTCGAGCCGGCCGACGAGCCAGCGCATGAGGCCGAAAGTCCCGGCCACCGCGGCGATCACCGCAGTGAGGACCACCCCGCACACACTGACGATCACCAGATCCATCTGGCCCACCTCTGCCACCCGTGCCGTCCGGCGCGCGGACAGCGGCTCACGTTCGGGGCAGCGGCCACTTCGCTCCCGCCAGGGTGACGCGTCACCGACGGGCCGTCCGGCGAATCGTTGTGAAGATCACGGGGGGCTGCCCGAGCCCCCAGATCCTGCCGGCACGGACCATGCTACTCATGGAGAGCGGCGAAGGCAAGGAACGCGGCCGCGCCCGGCACCGGAGCCGCCGGACGTCAGAGGGTGACGCCGAGCAGCGCCGCGCCGCGGGCCACCGGGCGGCCCGCGGCGGCGTGGCGGTCCAGAGC
>JBOGGH010000513.1:0-2673 GCA_050743905.1 Acidimicrobiales bacterium | reverse complement strand
CTGCTGGCCGGGGAGCCCGAGCACGGCGAGCCGGACGCCTCGTTCAGCCAGCACCCCCCGGCGGCCGAGCGCCGCCGGCTCACGCTGTGGCGGCTCCTGACCGAGCACCGCAGGATGCTGGGCACCGCCGGCGCGTTCGTGGTGGTGATCGCCCTGGTGGCCCAGGCCGGTCCCAAGCTGACCGAGGTCGCCATCACAGACGGGATGGTGGGCCCCCACAAGTCCATGACGGTGATCGTCGTCACCGCCGTCCTCTACCTGGTAGCGGTCGGGCTCACCGCGCTGGCGCAGCGTTGGCAGGCCGAGGTGACCGGGAGGCTGGCGGCGTCGGTCATGAACGCCCTGCGGGTGCGGGTGTTCGCCCACATCCAGCGCCTCTCGCTGGACTACTTCACCGCCGAGAAGGCCGGCGTGATCATGACCAGGATGACGAGCGACATCGAGAACCTCCAGCAGCTCCTCCAGGACGGCCTCTCCCAGTTCGCCGTGCAGACCCTCACCATGGTGGTGATCACGGTGCTGCTGTTCACCATGAACGTCCAGCTCGCGCTCATCACCGTCCTGCTGGTGGTGCCCGTCCTGACCGTGCTCTCGATCTGGTTCCGGGCGGCCTCCGAGCGCGGCTACGGCCGCGTGCGCGACGGCATAGCCAACGTCCTGGCCGACCTGTCCGAGAGCCTCCACGGCGTCCGCATCGTCACCGCCCACAACCGCCAGCGGCACAACGTGCTCCACCACCGCAACGTCGTGGGCGAGTACCGGGACGCCAACGACTACACGGCCCACGTCAACGCCGTCTACGGCCCCGGGAGCCAGCTCGTGGGCGTGCTGGGGCAGGTGGTGCTGCTGGCGATCGGGGGCAACATGGTGCTCCATCACACCCTCACCATCGGCGCGCTGGTCGCCTTCTTCCTCTACCTCAACCGGTTCTTCCAGCCGATCCAGCTCCTCGTGCAGCAGTACAACTCGTTCCAGCAGGGCCAGGCCTCGGTGTTCAAGCTCCGCACGCTGCTGGAGACCGAGCCCACGGTGCGGGAGGCCGCCGGGGCCGCCGAGCTCCCGCCGATCGAGGGCGAGATCACCTTCGACCACGTGTCGTTCGGGTACGACCCGGCGATCCCGGTCCTCCACGACGTGGACCTGCGGATCGCCCCCGGGGAGACCGTGGCCTTCGTGGGCCCGACCGGTGCCGGGAAGTCCACGCTGGCCAAGCTGGTCACCCGCTTCTACGACCCCACGGCGGGCCGGGTGTGCATCGACGGCCACGACCTGCGAGACGTGAGCCTGCGCTCGCTCCGCCGGCAGCTCGGCGTGGTGCCGCAGGAGCCGTTCCTCTTCGCCGGCACCATCGGGGACAACATCGCCTTCGCCCAGCCGGACGCGACGCGCGACGAGATCCTGGCGGCCGTGCACCGGGTGGGGCTCGACGAGCTGATGGCCCGCCTGCCCCACGGCCTCGACACGCCGGTGCACGAGCGTGGCCAGTCGCTCTCGTCCGGCGAGCGGCAGCTCATCGCCCTGGCCCGGGCGTTCCTGGCGCACCCGCGGGTGCTGGTGCTGGACGAGGCCACCTCCAACCTCGACCTCCGCTCGGAGACCATGATCGAGGCGGCGCTGGACGCCCTGCTCGAGGAGCGGACGGCCGTGCTCATCGCCCACCGGCTCTCCACCGCCATGCGGGCCGACCGCATCGTGGTGGTGGACGGGGGCCGGGTGGTGGAGGTCGGCACCCACCGGGAGCTGGTCGACCGGGGCGGGCGGTACGCCGAGATGTTCGCCACCTGGACGCGCCACACCGAACGTCCCGCCGCCTGACCCGGCCCCGCCCGCTCCCCCCTCCACCCCCAGCACCACCCGCTCGCCCCACCGGGCGCTCCGCCTACCCGTCCCGGTGGCCCCGCCCTTGCACGACCTGCGGGCTGCGGCTACCGTTTGAGCAGTTGCTCTAATCAATCGATCACCACGAGGCACGGGCACCACGGATGGCACGTTCGGGGAGAGGGAGCACGGTCCACCGGCCGGAGGCGGGCGGCGCCTCGGGGACCAGGGCAGCGCTGATCGGCGCGGCGATCGGGGCACTGCGCGAGGACGGCTACGCGGGGGCGAGCGCCCGCGCCATCGCCCGGCGCGCCGGGTGCACGCAGGCGCTCGTCTTCTACCACTTCGGGTCCGTGGTGAACCTCCTCCTGGCGGCGTTGGACCAGGTGGCGACCGCACGGATGGCCCACTACCGCGCCGCCGTCGACCGGGCGGGGGGACCGGCCGAGCTGGTGGAGGTGGCGCGGGCGATCTTCGAGGAGGACCTCGACGCCGGCCACATCGCCGTGCTGGCCGAGATGATCGCCGGGACCAGCTCCACCCCCGGGCTGGCGGCGGAGGTGGCCACCCGGCTCGAGCCCTGGCGGGCGTTCGCCGCCGGCGCCGTGGCCGGGGCGCTGGCCGGCTCCCCGCTCGCCTCGATGGCCCCGCCGGACGAGGTCGGCCACGGGGTGGTGGCGCTCTACCTCGGCCTCGAGATGCTCGCCCACCTCGACGGGGACCGGACGGCCGCCCTGCGGCTCTTCGACCGTGCCGGCGAACTGGCGCGCCTCCTCGAGGCGCTGGCGCCCCGCCCGGACGGCCCGGCGGGCGCTCCGCCGGCGGCCGACCGGCCCAGCCGCCGCACCCCCGCCC
>JBOGGH010000512.1:0-2676 GCA_050743905.1 Acidimicrobiales bacterium | reverse complement strand
GCCTACGGCCTGCCGGCGCGCCGGCCGGCCGTGCCGGACGTGGGCTGGCGGGCCGCGGACGACGAGATCGGTGGGAACCGACCGCTGGTGGCCGGGACCCCGGGCACTGCCCGGCGAGCCGGCATCCCGTTGGTGGATGCCGGCCCCGGGGACCAGGGGGGTGCCTGGGGCCCGGCGCCGGGCGGGGGCGGGAGTCCGTCCCGCATCGGCCGGCGCTGGTCCTGGCTCCGGCGGCGGGGGTGGATGCTGGCGCTGGGCCTGGTGGCCGGGGCGGCCGGCGGGGTGCTGGCCTCCGGGCACGGGGTGCCCACCTACGGCGCCACCTCGGTGCTGGTGGTGCAGTCCGGCGCCTCGACCACGGGCCCGGGGAGCGCCAACGACGCCGAGCAGCTCGCGATCACCTACGCCGCCCTCATCCCCGAGGACCAGCAGCTCATCGACCAGGCGGCCAGGGCCCTGGGCACCACGCCGGGCGCCGTCACCGGCCACCTCCAGGTGGAGGCCGAGGCGGGGACCTCCCTGCTGCAGGTCCGGTACACGTCCACCGACCCGACCGAGGCCCTGACCGGGGCCAACGAGGTGGCCCGGCTCCTCACCGCCACAACGCCGCCGGGGCACGCCATCCCCGCCGGGTCGGTGGCGGTGGTGACCCCCCCGGCCGGCGCCACCCGCTCCGGCTCCCTCCACGAGTACGGCCTGCCTCTCGGCATCCTGCTGGGCCTGGTGGTGGGGCTGGTGGCGGCCATGGTCGCCGAGCGCGTGGACCGCCGGGTGGACGACCTCGAGACGCTCGGGGACGGCGTGGGCTGCCCGGTCACCGCCCTGCCCGGCGGCATCTCGCCCACGGAGCTGGCGGCGGCCCTCCAGCGCGAGGTGGACCCGCCGCTCACGGTGGTGCCCCTGCGGCCCCAGCAGGCCACGACCGCGGGGGACCTGGCCCAGGCGCTGTCGGCGGCGTGGCCGGCCCGCGTGGGGCGGCCGGCGGCTGGGCTGGGGCCGGTCTTCGCCGAGGCGCCCGAGGCCATGGGCGCCGGCAACGGTCCCACCGTGGTGGTGGTGGGCGCCGGGGAGCGCCTGGGCGCGGTGCACGAGATGGCGGAGCGACTGCGCCTGGTGGGCAGGGACCCGGCCTGGGCGGTCCTGGACGTCGGCGCGCCCTCCAGGGCGGTGCGCGGGCATGGGGCCTGAGCGGCCGGCGTTCGCCCGCCCCGCCCGGCCGGCTCCGGCGGCCGTCGCCACCGGTTGGCTGGCGGCGCGGCCGCGCCCGCTGCTGCTGGGCGTGGCGGTAGGGGTGCTGGCACTGGCCGCCGGATCGCTCGCACCGGTCCACCTGCCGGACGCGGTGGCCCTGGTGGCCGCGGCGGCCCTGGTGGCCGCCGTGCTGCTGCGGCCGATGGTCGGGGTGCTCCTGCTGGTGGGGCTGGTGCCGGTGACGTCGGGGCTGGCCACCGGGTTCCCGGTGCCCCACGTCCGCCTCTCCGAGGCGGTGATCGGCCTGGTGGGGGTGACGCTGATGGCGTCCGTCCGGCGGCGTGACGCCGTGCCGTGGCAGGCGCTCGACTGGGCGCTGCTGGCCTACGGCCTCTGCTGGCTGGCCTTCGCGGTGGTGGCCGACCGGTCCCTGGGGGAGCACCTGGGGATCACCCAGTGGGGCACCGTCCTGGGCCAGCTCCAGTTCCTCGTGGTCTACCGCGCCGTCCGCGTGGGCGTGCGCACCCCGTCCGAGCGCCGGCTGGCGGTGGGGACGCTGGTGCTGGCCAGCGCCGCGGCGGCCGTCCTCGGCCTGCTCCAGGAGGTCCGGGCGCCGGGCGTGGCCCGCTTCGTGACGACGATCACCGGCGGGATCGCCACAGGGAGCGTGGCCGGCGCCACCTCGCACGCGTCACGGGCCACGGGGCCCTTCGACAACTGGGCGGCCCTCGCCGGCTACCTGCTGCCGATCGTGCTCGTGCTCGTGGCCTGCGGCTTCGCCAGGATCCCGGTGCGGCACCGGCGCCTGTTCGTGGCGGCCGGGGTGCTGGCGCTGGCGGCGCTCTTCGTCACCGACGAGCAGTCGGCCATCCTCTGCCTCCTGGTGGGCGTGGTCGTCCTGGCCCGCCAGTACGGCGCGACCCGGCACCTGGGCCGGTGGGTGGCGGCGGTGGCCGTGGTGGTGGCCGCCGTGGCCGGCCCGCTGCTGGTGACCCGCCTGGGCCGGGAGCTCTCGGCCAGCGCCGGCACCGGCCGGGTGGCGTGGGTGCCGCAGACGGTGAGCTTCCGCTGGACGGTCTGGGTGCACCAGTACCTGCCGGCGATCGGCGCCCGGCCGCTCTCCGGCTACGGCGTGGTCCTGCCGTCCAGCGTGCACTGGCCCTTTCCGGAGTCCCAGTACGTCTCGTTCCTCATGGAGGGCGGCCTCCCGATGCTGGCCGCCTTCGCCGTCCTCGCCTGGGCGATGCTCGACGGCGCCCGCCGCGCCTCGCGCTCGGCCGACCCCCTCACCGTGGCCCTGGGCCGGGCCCTCACCGTGGCCGTGGTCTCGATGCTGGTCATGGACGCCATGTGGCCGTTCCTGAGCAACGGCGGGATGCCGCAGGTGCTCTGGGCCCTCATGGCCCTGGCCGTGCCGGGCGCCGTGCCGGAGGGCGCGGTGCTGGCGGCGCCGTCCCGCGCCTCGCGCGCCGCCCCGGTGGGGAG
>JBOGGH010000511.1:0-2687 GCA_050743905.1 Acidimicrobiales bacterium | reverse complement strand
GGCCAGGACCGAGGGGATCCAGCCCACCTGGCGCGACGTGGAGCGCAGCGAGCTGTCGGGCCGGCGCGCCGTGGCACCCTCCCCCTGCACGGCGATCGCCCGGTCCAGGGGTCCGCCGGTGCCCACGCTCTCGATGACGCGCCCGCCCCGCACCAGGTAGTAGACGAGGAACAGCGCCATCACCACGAAGGGGATGCTGGGGATCACGGCCTGGGTGAGGGTGCTGTTCGGCGGGAGGTACTGGGGGATCACCGAGCCGGCGATGCCCATGAGGAGGCCCACGGCCACGGCCACCGGCAGGTTGCGCAGCTTGGCGGCCACCACGGCGGCGAAGGCCGCGGCCATCAGGAGGATGTAGTCCGAGGAGTCGAGCCCGATGATCGGGGCGGAGAGGACCCCGGCCAGCCCGGCCAGCAGGACGCTCACCGCCCAGACCCCCACGGACACCGCGGTGGGGTTGGTGCCCGACAACGAGGTCATGGCCGGCGAGTCCACCATGGCCCGGACCCGGAGGCCGACGTCCGTGTAGCGCAGCACGAGCGCGCCGGCCACCACCACCACCACCACGCTGGCGTAGACGATGACCTGATCCATGGTGACAGGCACGCCGAGCACGTGGAACACCCGCACCGGCTCGGGCGCCAGCCCGGGGGCCTTCAGGATCGCTGTGTCCCCGAACGCCAGGGTGGCCAGCGGCGGGAGCATCACCGCGAGCCCGAGCGTGGCCACCACCTTGATGAGCTGCGGGGCCAGGCGCAGCCACCGGAACAGCGCGGCGTAGAGGACCACCCCGAGGGCCGGTCCCGCCACCAGCACGGACACGACCGCTGCCGGGGCGATGCCCCAGTGCTGCTGGGTGTGGAGGTAGTAGTAGAAGCGGGCCAGGAAGAAGGCCAGCGAGCCGAAGGCGAAGTTCAGGATGCCCGCCGAGAGGTACGTCACCACCAGGCCCGACGCGGCGATGGCGTAGATCCCGCCGAGGACCAGCCCGGCTATGACGTACTGCAGCATGGTCCAGCTTCCCTCCGCGGGAGGAGTCTCCCACCGGCGGCCGGGCCCGGCCCCCGAGGGGCCACCGTCCCTACCCTGTGGCGGACTTGGTCCCGGTCCCGGGGATCGCTGTCCCGCAGATCGGCGTCTTGTTGACGGGCACGAACCCGGACTTCTCGGCCTTGAGGTAGTAGATGCAGGTCGGGCCGTACTTCTTCTTGGCCAGCGCCGTGTAGTTGATGGGGTGGGAGAGCAGCCCGTTGCCGTTGAAGTTGGTCACCTTGCGGAGCTTGCCGATGATCCCCTGCGACGTCGGGCTGGAGCCGTCCTTCAGGAGCCCCTTGATCATGAGTGTGGCGCCGAGCCACGACTCGTAGACCGACCAGTCGGGGAACGTGCTGGTCGGCACGTTCTCGTACGTCTTGAGGGCGGACTGGAAGGTGGAGGTCGCCTTGGTGTGGAGCTGGGTGGGCACCCACACCTGGAAGAAGTACGAGCCCTGCAGGGCTGTCCAGGACGACGAGCCGACCGCTGTGGGCTCGAGGCCGGTGGCCAGCAGGCCCTTGGCCTTGGACCCGGCGTTCCGCAGGTCCTGGAGCAGCGCGAAGTTGGAGTTGTCGTCCATGGTGGGGGTGACCAGGTCGGCACCGGACTTCTTGACGGCGAGGGCTTCGGACGTGAAGTCGGTGGCGCCGAATGTGACGGCGGTGTCGAGGTAGGGCGTCTTCAGGCCGGCGTGCTTGGCCGCAGCGGTGTAGTTCTTGGCCGCCTGGGAGGACAGCGGCGAGATGGAGTAGCCCAGCGAGGCCACGGACTTGGCGCCCACCTTCTTCATCAGCGTGCTGAAGGCGGCGGTGGCCGGTGCGTTGGGTGTCTGGTAGCCGTCGTCGGAGGGGAACATGTTTGTGTTCTTCGGTGTGCCCCACTCGCTCCCGTCGGCGCTGCTCCCGGTGACCGGAATGTGGTTCTGCTGCAGCCAGCGGTAGGCCTCGAACATGAAGGGCGTGTCGGACACGATGCCGATGGCACCCTTGGTCTGCACGGCGCCCTGGACGATCGAGGCCTCCTGCGTGTAGTTCCCGGCGTCGTTGATCACGATCCCGTTGAGCTGGTGCCCGTCGATGCCGCCGTTGGCGTTCTGGAGCGCGACCCGGGCCTTGAAGCCCTCGGCCGCCCGCTGGTACTGCGGGCCGGCCACGCCGGTGGTGGACGAGATCAGGGCGATCGTGATCGGCGACTTCGTGGGTTGCCTGGACGAGCCTGTTGCCGCCCCCGAGACGCCGTAGCCCACGGCGAGGACGAGCGTGCCCGTCACCGCCACGGTGGTCGCTGCCCGCAGTGACCTCCTCACGCTGTGCACCTCCTGCGCGCTCACCCCGCGCGCTCCGGACTCCCCTGGCGCGGCAGTATAACGAACCTTACGGCTGGCGCACGTCGCGTTACCAAAAACGGATATGCAGCTTGCCCAACACCGCCCAGCCGCGCTGACCTGGGAAGAACGGGGCATCCCCGCAGCCGCGGTCGGGGCCCCGGGCGGACCCCGGGCCACCCGGCTCCCGGTGGGGTGGAGGTGCCCGCACGCCGCCCCGGACACCTCCCGGCAAGCCGCCCACGGCCTGCAATGGGGATACGATGACTCTTGTCATGAGAGAGCAGCACTCTCGCACCGCGCGCCCCCGCCGGCCGCCCGTGGCGCC
>JBOGGH010000510.1:0-2688 GCA_050743905.1 Acidimicrobiales bacterium | reverse complement strand
GCGGCGGGCACCACCGGTCCCGGCGGCTGAGGGGCGGGCGGGCGGCGGCCGACCCCTCTCCTCGGCGATCGGGTTGGTTCCGTGTCCCGGCGAATTGCCGCTGAGCTGGGACGATGTCCACCCAACCCGTGCTCCCGCCACCCCTGTGTGAGCTGGGCGTTCGCGCTTTCGCCGAGACGCGGAACGGAGGTACCCCCGGCCGGCCGGGGTAGGACCGGGGCCAGTGACCGGAGGCGGCGGACGCGGGGCCGGTGACCGGGACAGCGACCAGGGGACGGGAGCCAGGGACGGCGGCCGGGGGCGGTCAGGCCCCGGGCCGCACCAGCGTGCGTCCCCGGTTCCCCCCGGCCAGCACCCGGTCGAGCGCCTCGGGCAGCCCGTCCAGGCCGATCTCCTCGGTGGCGATGGCGCCCAGGGCGCTCGGGCGCAGGTCGCCACCGAGCCGGCGCCACAGCTCCACCCGCAGGTCGGCCGGGCACCGCACCGAGTCGACGCCCAGGAGCGACACGCTCCGCAGGATGAACGGGAACACGGTGGTCGACAGCTCCGCCCCCCCGGTGTTCCCGCTGGCCGCCACGGACCCGCCGTACCGGAGGGTGGCCAGCACGTACTGGAGCGTGCGGCCCCCCACGCAGTCCACCGCCCACGCCCAGCGCTCGTGCTCGAGCGGCCGGCCGGCCGGCTCGGTCTCCGACCGGTCGATCACCTCGGAGGCGCCGATCGAGCGGAGCCAGCCGGCGGCGGACGCCTTGCCGGTGGAGGCCACCACCTCGTAGCCCCGCTCGGCCAGCATGGCCACGGCCGTGCTGCCCACGCCGCCGGTGGCCCCGGTGACGAGCACCGGCCCCCGGCCCGGCCGGGCGTCCCCACGGGTCTCGAGGACGTGGACGCTCAGGGCGGCGGTGAACCCCGCCGTCCCTATGGCCATCGCCTCGCGCTCCCCGAGCGACTCGGGCAGCGGCACCACCCAGGCGGCGGGGACCCTGGCGAGCTCGGCGAACCCGCCGTGGTGGGCCACGCCGAGGTCGTACCCGTGGACCACCACCGGCGTGCCCGGCGCCAGGCCCGAGGCGCCCGGCTCCACCACGGTGCCGGCGAGGTCCACCCCGGGCACCAGCGGGGAGATGCGGGCCACCTTGCTGCCGGCCGTGCAGGCCAGGCCGTCCTTGTAGTTGACGCAGGACCACGAGACGGCCACCAGGACGTCGCCCTCGCCCAGGTCCCCGGCGGCCAGCGTCCGCACCTCGCGGGTCACGCCGCCGTCGTGCTGCTCGGCCACAAAGGCCCTCACCTGCTCGGGCACCGGCACCATGCGGCTGGCACCTTACCGGTGGGGCCACGGCACGCGCCCGGCCCGGGCGCCGGGGTGGGAGGATCCGTGCCCATGGACCAGACCGCGACAGATGGCGCGCCGGATCCCGGCCGGCGCTTCTCCCTCGACGGCAAGGTGGCCCTCGTCACCGGGGGCAGCCGGGGCCTCGGGCGGGCGATCGTCACCGCCTTCGCCGAGGCCGGGGCCGACGTGGTGGTGACCAGCCGCAAGCTCGACGCGTGCCGCGCCGTGGCGGACGAGATCGAGGCGCGCACCGGCCGGCGGGCGCTCGCCCACCCCTGCCACGTGGCGCACTGGGACGAGCTGGACGGCCTGGTGGACGCCGCCTACGACCGGTTCGGCCGGGTGGACGTGCTGGTGAACAACGCCGGCATGTCTCCCGTCTACGGCTCGCTCGCCGGGGTCACCGAGGAGCTGTGGGACAAGGTGGTGGGCGTCAACCTGAAGGGGCCGTTCCGCCTGACGGCGCTGGTGGGCGAGCGCATGGTGGCGGCCGGCGGCGGCTCGGTGGTGATGGTGAGCAGCACCGGCTCCATCCGGCCCAAGCCGGACATCCTCCCCTACGCCGCGGCCAAGGCGGGCCTCAACGCCCTCACCGAGGGGTTTGCCCAGGCGCTCGGGCCGAGCGTGCGGGTCAACACCGTCATGGCGGGGCCCTTCTCCACCGACGCCTCGGCGGGCTGGGCGCCGGACCCGTCCACGCCGGTGCGCTCGGCCCTCGGCCGGATCGGCCGACCCGACGAGGTGGTGGGCGCCGCCCTCTACCTGGCCAGCGACGCCTCCAGCTACACCACGTCAGCCACCGTCCGGGTCGACGGCGGCCTGCCCTGACCGGCACGGTGCCGCGCCGCCCGCCCGGCCGGGCCCCTCAGCGACGCTTCGGGGGGAGCAGCGCGCCGATAAACCAGAAGAGCGGGAAGAAGATGCCGATCAGGAACATCACCCAGTGGCCCTTCCTGATGGAGATGATCCCCAGGGTCACGATGAGCACCAGGTAGATGGCGGCCCAGAGGACCACGAACCCGCCGCTGGTCACGTCGGCCATCGCCATCGCCCGCACCTCCGTGTCGGCTGCTCCCGGCCCCGCTGCCGGCCAGCATGGCACACCCCCCGCGGGGCCCCGGGGCGCGTCGCCTCCTCCCGCGGGGCCCCGAGGCACGTCGCCTCCGCCGGCGGGGCCCCGGCCGGGGCCCGATCGGGGGCTCGGACCGCACCCGCCCGCCGTGTGGGCGTGCCCGTGCCACGGTTGACTAGCCTGCCCACGGTGAGCCGGACGGTGGAGGGGCACTGATGCAGAGGCCGATCGCGAACGTGTTCACCTGGCCGGCCGAGGATCCGCAGTTGCTCGGCGGCCG
>JBOGGH010000509.1:0-2690 GCA_050743905.1 Acidimicrobiales bacterium | reverse complement strand
CTCGACCCCCGGCTGCTGTGCGACCGCGTGACGGCCGAGCTGCCGGCCGACCGCCCGGACGACGTCGCGCTGCTGGCGGTGGCGCTCGCCGGCTGACCGCACCCGGCCCGGGCCCGCGGACGTGCTCCGCACCGTGTGCCGGCTCTACCCCAGGTGTGACCACCCAGGTGCTGGGGGGACGCCTGGAGGACGCCTTCACCGCGCTCGTGGCCGGTCGGCCGCAGCCGGGCCCGGTCCCGGTGGCCGGGCGCGGGAGCGGGACGGATCCCTCGTGACCACCGTCCTCGCCTTCTTCCGGTTCGAGCTGACGCGGCTCCTGCGGAGCTGGCGGTTCCTCGCCGTGACCGTCGCCTTCCCCGTTCTTCTACTTCCTGCTGCTCGGGGACCATCCCGGCGGCCGCCCGGTCGACGGCGCCGTGACGTGGCGGGTGTACCTGATGGCGGCCATGTGCTCGTCCGGCGCCATGGTGGCGTCGCTGAACGCGGCGGGCTCCCGGCTGGCCGTCGAGCGGGTGAACGGGTGGGCCCGCCAGCTCAGGGTGACCCCGCTCCCGTCGTGGTCCTACGTGGTCACGAAGGTGGGGGTCACGATGGTGGTGGTCCTGCTCATCGTCGTCCTCGTGGAGGTGGTGGGCGCCACGGCCGGCGGGGTGCACCTGGCGGCCGGCCGGTGGGCGGCGTTCACCGTGCTCATGTGGGTCACGGCGCTGCCGTTCGCCGCCCTCGGCGTCCTCGTGAGGTTCGTGGTGACCGCCGCCCGGGATTCACAGGTGGCTCCCAAGCGGCTGCCAGCGGGCCCGAACCCGGCGACCGCAGAGTAGGGGGTGCAAGCAGGAGTCGAGCACAGCAAAGGAGGTCGAGCGAGCGGGACGGGGCTGCGGCACCGGCCCACCGCCACGAGAACATGGTACTGCTCTGGATTTCCATCCCACTCATGATCGTCGGGGTCGCGCTCGCCGTGGTCCCCCTCACCCTGCAGTCGGTGCGTGAGCACCGGCGCGTCCACGACGAGGCCTACGCCGCCGGCGAGCTGCAGTCCCCCCGGGACGGCGCTGCCCGCATCGCCCTGGTGGCCAAGCCCGGTGTCCGGCCGACACAGCTCGTCGCGGCGTTCTCCGACAGCCGGTCGGGCGCGGACGGCCCGCTCTTCACCGGGGCCTCCGTCCGGCGGACAGCCGGTGAGCGCCGGGTGCTGGTGACCGTGCCGGCCCCGGCCGTCCGGTCCCGCGAGGACCTCGTGGCCCGGATCGAGGAGCACCTCCGCGGCACCGAGCTGTTCGACGAGGTCCGCGTCCTGCAGGCGGCGTAGCCCCGCCTGCCGGACGACCGGGACCGGCGCGGTCCCGGCGCCGCACCCTCCGCACCGCCCCCGGGGTCCAGGTCCCCGGGGGCGGGTGCGCGCCCGGGCCGCGCGATCGCCGGACCTGCCGGCGGCGTGGCCGAACTGCCCGCCGCACGATCGACCGCCCCGCCGCCCGATCAACTACAGGGTGTAGTTGACAACGGGCCGAACCCGGATAGTGTCTCGGCCGATGGGCCACGGGCGCGACGGGCAGCGGGGAGGCTGAGCCGTGCCGGGCATGGGCGGCTCCCTCGACAACACAAACCCCACGATCGTCTCGGCGTTCCACACCGCCCTCCTGCACCAGCTCTTCCTCCTCGGGCTGGTGGCCATCGCCGCCGCCGTGGCGTGGAACGTGCTGCGCACCATGCAGTACCGGCGGGCGGTGGCCGAGGGGCGCACACCCGCCCCGGCGCCCGCCGTGACGGTGCCGGACCCCGAGGCGCTCGGCCGGCGGATCCTGCGGCTCGGCTTCGGCCTGCTCTGGGTGGTCGACGGCCTGCTGCAGCTCCAGCCCGGCATGGTGCTGGGGATGCCGTCCACAGTGCTGCGGCCGGCGGCCACAGGGTCCCCGGCGTGGATCCAGCACCTCGTGGGCACCGGTGCGACGATCTGGGCCAACCACCCGGTGCAGGCCGCGGCCTCCGCCGTGTGGATCCAGCTCGGCATCGGCATCTTCCTCCTCGTGGCGCCACGTGGGCGGTGGTCGCGGGCCGCCGGCCTGGTCAGCGTGGGCTGGGCGCTCGTGGTCTGGGTGTTCGGGGAGGGACTCGGCGCGATCGCCGCCCCCGGGCTCACCTGGGCGTTCGGTGCGCCCGGCGCCGCGCTCTTCTACGCCGCCGCCGGCGTGCTGGTGGCCCTGCCCGACCGGGCCTGGCGCGGCCCCCGCCTGGGCCGGCTGGTGAGCGCGGCGATGGGCGCCTTCTTCCTCGGCATGGCGCTCCTGCAGGCCTGGCCCGGGCGCGGGTTCTGGCAGGGCGGCACCGTCCACGGCCGGGGCACCCTGGCGGCGATGGCCGCCACAATGGCCACCACGCCCCAGCCGCACGTCCTCTCGGGGTGGGTGTCGTCGTTCGCCGCCTTCGACACGGCGCACGGCTGGGGGGTGAACCTGTTCCTCGTGGTGGCCCTGGCGGCGGTGGGCGTGGGCCTCTGCACGGGACGGCGGATCCCGGTGCTGGCCGCCACGGCGGGCGCCGCGGTGCTCTGCCTCGCCACCTGGGTCCTGGTGGAGGACCTGGGAGTGTTCGGCGGCGTCGGCACGGACCCGAACTCCATGCTGCCCATGCTGCTCCTGGTGGCGGGCGGGGCCGCCGCGCTCCTGCGGCAGCCGGCCGAGGCCCCGGCC
>JBOGGH010000508.1:0-2700 GCA_050743905.1 Acidimicrobiales bacterium | reverse complement strand
GGGCCGGGTCGGGCACCGGGCCGTGGCCGGCCGTCGCCCCGGACCCGTTCCTCGGCCTGCCGGGCCGGTCGCCGCACCTGGCGGCCCCGCGTGCCGAGGTCCCCGCGCTCTCCAGGAACTGGTCCGGGAAGGTGGCCACCGGGGCCACGTTCTCCCAGGTCTCGGGGGAGTGGACCGTCCCGACCGTCCGCCCGTCGGCGGGCACCGCGTTCATGTCGGCCTGGGTGGGGATCGGTGGGGCCAACGGCAACGCCAAGCTCGTCCAGACCGGGACCACCGCGACAACGTTCGGCGGCGGCACCACATACCGCGCCTGGTACGAGCTCCTCCCGGCGTTCCCCGTCTACCTGACAACAACGGTGACCGTGCAGCCGGGGGACACGATGAGCGCCACCGTCGAGCAGGTCTCGGCGTCCACATGGAGCGTGTCGATCGAGAACGTCACCCTGGACGAGACGTACACCAGGCGGGTCGCCTACACGGCCGGGCCGGCCACAACCGCCGAGTGGATCGCCGAGCGCCCCACGCTCGTCACACCGTCGCATCCCACAATAGTGCGCCTGGCCAAGCTGGCCGACTTCGGCTCCGTGACCTTCACCCACATGGAGGCCGACGGCACGCCGCCCTCGCCGGCGTCCGTCGTCTCCGTGGCCATGACGAGCACACCGGCCGGCACACCGCCGACCCGGCGGATCCTGGCCTACCCCGGGCCCACAGCGACCGCCACAACAGGGAGCTTCACCGACACCTACGGCGCGCCGCAGCCGACGGTGACCGGGATCGCCCCCTCCCAGGGCCCGGCGACAGGGGGCACGGGTGTCACCGTCACCGGCGACTACCTGCTCGACGGCCTCGTGACCTCGGTGCGGTTCGGGGCGGCCATGGCGTCGTTCACCTTCACGGCGGGCGGGGCCCTCGTGGCCACCGCCCCGCCGGGCTCGGGGACCGTGGACGTGACCGTCGCCACCACCGGCGGGACGACCGCGCCCGCCGGCCCCGACCAGTTCACCTACGTGGGCGGACCACCACCACCGCCCCCGGCCGCCGAGCCCGGCTACGACCTGGTGGGCTCCGACGGCGGCGTGTTCGTGTTCCCGCCTCCGGGGACCACCGGGGGGTACTACGGCTCGCTCCCCGGCCTCGGCGTCACGCCGGCCCAGCCGGTGGTGGGCATGGTGCCCACGGTGACGGACCGGGGCTACTTCCTGGTGGGCGCGGACGGGGGCGTGTTCGCCTTCGGCACAGCGCCGTTCCTGGGCTCGCTCCCGGCGATCGGGGCGAGGCCGGCGCAGCCGGTCACCGGGATCGTGGCCGCCGACACAGACCGGGGCTACTTCCTGGTGGGCGCGGACGGCGGGGTGTTCGCCTTCGGGACAGTCCCGTTCCTCGGGTCCCTGCCCGGTGACCACGTGAGCGTGGACGACGTGATCGGCATCGCCGCCACGCCGGGCGGGACAGGGTACTGGCTGGTGACCGCCACAGGGACGGTGTACGCCTTCGGCACGGCGCAGCGGCTGGGCACAGCCCGGGGCACGCCGTCGCCGGTCTCGGCCATCGCCGGCACCCCCACAGGTGGCGGCTACTGGATCACCACCCGCGACGGCGCCGTCTACGCCTTCGGCAACGCCGTGCCCCACGGGACACTGCCGGCGTTGCACGTGAGCCCGGCGCTCCCCGTCGTCGGCCTGGTGAACGCCACGGCCGCCGGCGGCACCGGCGGCTACTGGCTGATCGGGGCGGACGGGGGCGTGTTCGCCTTCGGCACAGTGCCGTACGTGGGGTCGTTGCCCGGGCTGTCGGTCCACGTGGACGACGTGGTGGGCGCCGTGCCCACCAGCTCGTCGGCGTAGGGCCGCCGGGCGCGGCCGGTCCCGGGACCGGGTCAGAGCAGGCGCCGCTCGGCGGCCCAGTAGGTGAGCTGGTGCCGGGTGGAGAGCTGCAGCTTGCGCAGCACGGCCGAGACGTGGCTCTCCACCGTCTTGACCGAGATGGTGAGCTCCCGGGCCACCTCCTTGTACGTGTACCCGCGGGCGATGAGGCGGAGCACCTCCCGCTCCCGCGACGAGAGCTGGTCGAGCTCGGGGTCGACCGCCGGGGAGGCGGGCGCGTCCCCGGGCATGCCGGCGAACGCGTCGAGCACGAACCCGGCGAGCCGCGGCGAGAAGACGGCGTCGCCGCCGGCCACGCGTCGCACGGCGTCGACCAGCTCGGGGCCGGAGATGGCCTTGGTCACGTAGCCGCGGGCGCCGGCCCGGATCACGGCGATCACGTCCTCGGGGGCGTCCGAGACCGACAGGGCCAGGAAGCGGACCTCGGGGTGGTCCACCCGCACCGCCTCGATGACCGCCTGGCCGCCGCCCCCGGGGAGGTGGACGTCGAGGAGCACCACCTCGGGCGACCGCTCGGCGATCAGCTCGATCGCCGCGTCCACCTCGTCCGCCTCGCCCACCACCTCCACGGCGTCGCCCAGCTCGGCCCGCACGCCGGCCCGGAACAGGTGGTGGTCGTCCACCAGGAAGACCCGGGCCCTGCCGTCGCCATCGAGCTGCTCGGGCTCGCTCATCAGCGAGATCGGCCGCGCGGCATGGTCAGCTCGACCTCGGTGCCCTCCCCCGGCGCCGTCCGCACGATGGCCCGGCCGCCCTGGCGCAGCACCCGGGCCTGGATCGACTCGGTGATGCCGCGGCGGTCGTCGGCCAC
>JBOGGH010000507.1:0-2702 GCA_050743905.1 Acidimicrobiales bacterium | reverse complement strand
GGTGCGGGCCTGGGCACGGACGAACGGCGGGGGCGGTGGTCCGGCGGCCTCGCCCGGTGGCGCCGCCGCCGGCACCACGAGGAGGAGCCCGGCTGGACGGCGTTCGTCCTGGCCGGCGGGGGCAGCCGCGGGGCGGTGCAGGTGGGGATGCTGGCCGAGCTGGTCGACCGCGGGATCCGGGCCGACCGCGTCTACGGGGCCTCGGTGGGCGCGGTCAACGGCGCCGCCTACTGCAGCGACCCCACCACCGAGGGGGTGAAGAAGCTCGAGAACGTCTGGCGGGGGTTGACCGGGGCCCAGGTGTTCCCCAAGGGGCGGGCCCACGGGCCGTGGACGTTCCTTCAGCACCGGTCCTCGGTGCACTCGAACAGCGGGCTGCGCCGGATCGTCGAGGACGGCGTCACCTTCGAGCGGCTGGAGGACGCGCCCGTCCCCCTGGAGATCGTCACCACGTCGCTCACCGACGGCCAGGAGCGCTGGATCAGCCGCGGCCCGGTGGTGGAGGCCGTGCTGGCGTCGGCCGCCATCCCTGCCATCTTCCCGCCGGTGACCATCGAGGGCGACGTCCTCGTGGACGGCGGGGTGGTGGACAACGTCCCCATCACCCGCCCCCTGGCCGCCGGGGCCCGTCGGATCTACGTCCTGCTCTGCGGTCCGCTCCACTTCCGCCCCCTTCCGCCGCAGCGGCCGGCGGAGGCCGTGCTGACGGCCTTCTTCGTGGCGGTCCACGCGAGGTTCGCCAGGGAGCTGGCGCAGCTCCCTCCGGGGGTGGAGGTGGTGGTGTTCAGCGGGGGCGGCGACCCGAGCGCCGACTACCGCGACTTCTCGGGCACGGGCGAGCTGATCGACGCGGGGCGGGCCGAGGTGGCGGCAGTGCTCGACCGGTTCCGGGGGACCGTCCACGACCTCCGGCCCGGGTAGCCGGCCACGGGAGGGCGGTGCCGGCAGCCCGCCCGGTCCCCCGGGGAGCCCCGGTACCACTCCCGCGCCGTCCCCTATCGCTTGACGGCGATCGAGGCCCACCCGTACGCACCGAACTGCACGTCCGCACGGCCGAACCCGGCGTCGTGCAGTCGCTGCGCCACCTCCGCAGGATCAATCGGGTTGTACGTGTCGCCGACGTGCCCGGCTGCACGCTCCGGCGTCGCCAGGGAGTCCCCGACGGCGAAGACGCCGCCCGGACGCAGGACCCGGGCAACTTCGGCGAACAACCGGTCCTGGAGCTCTGTCGTGGGGACGTGGTGCAGCATGGTCAACGAGGCGGCTCCGCTGAACCGCTCGTCTGGGAACTCGAGCCTGGTGGCATCGCCCTCAACGACCTCGACCCCCGACGAGCCGGCGAACCGTTCACGGAGCAGCTCGACCAGCTCCGGGTCGATCTCCACGGCCGTCAGGTGCGCCGCCCGCCGGCACAGCACGTCGGTGGTGGCTCCGTACCCGGGCCCGACTTCGAGGACGTCGTCGCCGAGATCCCGATCGCCCAGGACCCACGGAAGGACCTCCTCGCGGATGTACGCCCGCCATTCGTCGCTGCCGCAGACCTTGTGGTTGTCGTTCACCCCTTCAGTATCCCCCCACGCGATCGCCGCCGAAGACGAGCGTCCAGGGCTCGGCTAGACCGTCGGGGATGGAGGTGCCGCTCGACGTCCCCGAGCTGGTCCGGCAGCGTGCCCTGTCGAACGGATCCCGGGGCCGGCGGTGGCTCACGGAACTGGCCGGGGTCGTCGCCGATCTGGCAGGCCGGTGGGGCCTCGAGCTCGGACGCTCGCTCCAGGGGGGCACCGCCTCGTTCGTGGTCGAGGCCACGGACGCGTCGGGACGCGACTGCGTCCTGAAGGTGGCGATGCACCTCGACACGGACCCCGAGGACTCGTTCGACCGCAGCGTCCTGGTGCACCGGCTCGCAGCGGGGGAGGGGTGCGCACTGTTGCTGGACTGCGACGAGCCGGCACGGGCAATGCTGCTCGAGCGCCTCGGGCCCAACCTGGACGAGCTCGGGATGCCCCTTCCACAGATGCTCGAGACGATCGCCGGCACCCTGCAGCGCTTCTGGCGGCCGGTCGCAGACGGCTGCGGCCTGCCCACCGGTCCCGAGAAGGCGGCCTGGCTGGCCGGGGTCGTCACCACCACCTGGGAGCTCTTGGACAAGCCCTGCCCGAGGCCGGTGGTCGACCGGGCCGTCGCGTACTGCGAGGCGCGGGCGGCGGCCTTCGACCCCTCCCGGGCGGTCCTCGTGCATGGTGACGCCCACGGGTGGAACACGCTCACCGACCGGGAAGGCGGGTTCAAGTTCGTCGACCCTGAAGGGCTGCGGTCCGAGCGGGCTCACGATCTCGGCGTCCCGATGCGGGAGTACAACCTCCCTCTGCTCGCAGGCGGGACGGCCCGCCTCGTCCGTGATCGCGCCGAGCACCTGGCCGGGTGGTGCGCCGTCGACCCGGACGCCGTCTGGCAGTGGGGGTTCATTGAGCGCGTGTCCACCGGGCTGGCCAATCTCCGGGACTTCGACGGTGACGACGGCATGGCGTTCCTGGAGGTGGCCAGGCGCTGTCTTTGAGAGGACGGTCGACCGGGCTCACGACCCGTGTTCAGGGCGAGGCGAACCTGCCTGGGATCAGTCGTCGACGGGGTCGTAACCCTCGAGGCAGTACGGGTTGAGGACCATGGTGCCCCACATGCGCTTTCGGTCGGCAGCGGTGAGC
>JBOGGH010000506.1:0-2707 GCA_050743905.1 Acidimicrobiales bacterium | reverse complement strand
GGAGCAGGGCCCGCTCGACGGTGAGCGGGGTGCGGAGGTCGTGTGATGCGTTCGCGACGAAGTGGCGCTGGGCTTCGAATGATGCTTCGAGCCGGCCGAACAGGTCATCGAGGGTGTCGCCCAGCTCGACGAACTCGTCGTAGGGCCCGTCGAGATGGAGTCGTTCGTGCAAGTTGGTGGCAGAGATGTCCCGGGCGGTGGCCACGATCTTGCGGAACGGTGCCAGCACCCGGCCGGCCACCATCCAGCCCAGAAGGGCGCAAAGCACCGTCATGACGGCGAGGGCGAGGGCGGAGTCCACGAGAACCTGGCCGAGGAGATCGTTGCTCGGATGACCAGTAAGCAGGCCATTCGACGGCACGGTGTGAGGAGGTGCGGCGAAGAGGCCGCCCAGCACCAGGACATCGGCGAAGGCGACCAGCGCGGCTCCCGACGCGAGGAAGAGCCCTCCGTAGAGCACAGCGAGGCGGGTGCGTAGGGCGCGGCCAGGGATGTGCCGTTTGGTGCCGCTCCGGGCTCGGGCATCGGAGCGATCCATCACTTCCCACCGATCCGGTAGCCGCCGTCGCGGACCGTCTCGATGAGCGGCGGGTCACCGAGCTTGGCCCGGAGCCGGCCGATGGTCGTCTTGACGGTGTTGGTGAACGGGTTGGCTACCTCGTCCCAGACTTGTTCGAGGAGATCCTCGGCTGAGACCACCGTGTCTTGGCGGGCGAGCAGGCATTCGAGGACGGCGAATTCCTTGGGGCTGAGCGCCAGACGTCTCCCGGCCCGGATGGCCAGCCGACGACTCGGATCGAGGGTCACATCGCCGCTTTTGAGTATCGGCGGGAGTGGTGGCGAGGAACGACGACCGAGGGCCCGGACCCGGGCGATCAGCTCAGAGAAGTCGAATGGCTTGGGCAGATAGTCGTCGGCGCCCAACCCAAGACCCTCCACCCGCTCCCTGATGGTGCTGGCCGCGGTCAGCATCAGCACCCGGCTGGGGGATTGCGCGGCGGCCAGGCGGCGGCAGACCTCGTCGCCGTGGGTGCCGGGGAGGTCACGGTCGAGCACCACGACGTCGTAGTGCGTCGCAGCCAGGTGGTCGAGGGCGACGTCGCCGTCGAGGACCACGTCGACGGCCATGCCTTCTTGGCGCAGGCCAGTTCCGATCGTGCGGGCCAGGACCTCGTGGTCCTCTACGACGAGCACTCTCATGGGCGAAGCGGTGTCCTTCCTGCTTTGACCAGGCGCCCCGCTCACCCCCGCCCGGCGAGTGGTGCCACCGGTCCAAGGATGCCAGCTCACCGGTCACAACCAGGTCACAGCTTCTGTGTCGGTGCTGTGACCGGCGATGTCGTACAACCACCATCGAAAACGACCATCGGCCAATCCCAAAGGACGACGACATGAACGACGACACAACCGGCATCGAACATTCGCCCCACAAGGCGGAGGGCGTGGCGTGAACGTCATCGAGACCCATGCGCTCACCAAGTCCTACGGCGCGACGAGGGCACTGCACGACTGCACGTTGGCGATCCCCGAACGGCACGTCGTCGCCCTTGTTGGGCCGAACGGCGCCGGCAAGACGACGTTGCTGAACCTCACGGTCGGGCTGGTGCTGCCGACCACGGGTGAGGTGACGGTGCTCGGAGGATGCCAAGCCGGTTCTCTCGCCGCGCTCGACGGAATCGCATTCGTGGCGCAGGACGCGCCGCTCTACAAGAACCTCTCGGCAGCCGACCTGCTGCATGAGACGCGCAACCTCAATCGCCGTTTCGACCGGGACTACGCCGAGCATCGCCTCGGCGAGCTCAGCATCCCCCTCAAGCAGAAGGCGGGGAAGATGTCCGGCGGCCAGCAGGCCCAGCTCGCGCTGACGCTGGCACTCGCGCGCCGGCCGCAGCTGCTCGTGCTCGATGAGCCCCTGGCCATGCTCGATCCGCTCGCCCGGCACGACTTCATGGCGACGGTGATGACGGCGGTCGCGGAAGACGGCGTTTCGGTCGTGCTGTCGTCACACGTCCTTGCAGAACTCGAGCGGGTTGCCGACTACCTCGTGCTCGTCTCCCACGGAAGCGTTCAGGTGGCGGACGAGGTCGAGGACCTTCTAGCGACCCACCGCACGCTCACCGGCCCAGCTTCTGAGTCCGAGCGGAATTCGCCGCAATGGAACGTCGTGCACGCGAGCCGCGCTGCGTCACAGGTGCGCCTGCTCGTCCGCTACGACGCTACCTCCAATCCGGTGCCACCGGGATGGGAGAGACGTACGGTCACCCTCGAAGAACTCACCATGGCCTACCTGCGCGAGCCCGGCGCTGGCGCGCTCCCCGGCCCGACCCGCCGCCGGGCGGCCGAGCCATCGGAGATGCCGAAATGACCGCGGTGACCATACCGGTCCTGCCAGCGCCGGACGCGCGCCCGCGACCACTGCTCTGGCGGCGAATGGCTTGGGTCACCTGGCGGCACCACCGCATCGCGCTGAGTGGCGTGATTGCCCTCCTGGGCGCTCTCGCGCTGTGGCTCTACACCGCCGGGCTGCAGCTGCACCACGCCTATGCCGCCGCGGCCGCCTGTCACCCGGCCAGCTCGGCGGCCTGCCAGAACCTAATCATCACCTTCGAGGACACGAACCTGGTTCTCAAATACGGCTTGGTCTTCCAGCCCGTGCCCGCGCTCATCGGAGCGTTCATCGGGGCGCCGATGCTGGCCCGCGAAATAG
>JBOGGH010000505.1:0-2731 GCA_050743905.1 Acidimicrobiales bacterium | reverse complement strand
GGCCAGGAGCGCGTCGATCATTCCGCCGGTGCGCTTGAGCTCGGTCAGTTCGCGCATCCGCGCGAGGTGCGCGGCGCGCTGGGTATCCAGGTAGCCGCCGGCCGGCCGGCCGAGCATGAGGGCGAGGACCACCTTGACGAAGAGGTCGGTCTGGAGGTGGGGCTCGGCCGGGACGGGCTCGGCCAGCCACCCCTCCACCTCGCTCCTCCCGGCGTCGGTGATGGTGTAGCGCTTGCGGTCCGGGCCGGCCCCGGCCTCGGCCTGCCCGGTCACCGCCTTCCCGTCCCGCGCCAAGCGGGCGAGGGTGGCGTACACCTGGCCGAACGGCAGCGGCCGGCCCCGGCTGAAGTAGGTGTCGTAGTCGCGCTTCAGGTCGTAGCCGTGGCTCGGCTCACGGTCGAGGAGCCCCAGCAGGGCCATGGGAACGCTCATACCCGTGAGCATACACTGAGTGTATACACCCGGGCGACGCGGGCCATCTCGGCGGGCCGGGGACCGCCCGCCGGGGACCGCCCGCCGGGGACCGCCCGCCCGCCGGGGACCGCCTACCGGCCGAGGTACGCCAGCACGGCGAGCACCCGCCGGTTGTCGTCGTCCGACTGTTGCAGGCCGAGCCGCAGGAAGATGGAGGCCGTGTGCTTGGCCACGGCCCGCTCGGTGATCACGAGCCGCTGGGCGATCGCCGCGTTCGACCGGCCCTCGGCCATCAGGCCGAGCACCTCCCGTTCGCGGGGGCTCAGGGCGCCGATCGCGCCGTTCTCGTCGTGCTGCACCAACAAGCGCGCGATCACCTCCGGATCCATGGCGGTGCCGCCCCGTGCGACGCGCCGCACCGCCTCCACGAACTGGGCGGTGTGGAACACCCGGTCCTTCAGGAGGTAGCCCACGCCGCCGGTCCCCTCGGCGAGCAGCTCCCGGGCGTAGAGCTGCTCGACGTACTGCGACAGCACCAGCACCGGCAGGTGGGGCACCACGCTGCGGGCGCGCAACGCGGCGCGGACGCCCTCGTCCGTGAAGGTCGGCGGGAGCCGGACGTCCACGATCGCCACGTCCGGCGGGTCGGTGGTCACCGCGGCGATGAAGTCGTCACCGTTGTCCACCGCCGCGCTGACCTCGAGGCCGTTGGCCCGGAGCATGCGGGCGAGCCCGTCCCTCAGCAGGAAGAGGTCTTCGGCGATGACAACTCGCACGGGATCTCCAATCTGATGACGGACGGACCGCCGGGCGGGCTGCTGATGGCCATGCTGCCGTCGAAGACCGCCAGCCGTCGCTCGATGCCGCGCAGGCCGGAGCCGCGGGCCGGGTTGATGCCGCCCTGGCCGTCGTCCGTGACCATGATCCACAACGTCCCGCTCACGGAGGCGATCTGGACGCGCACGCCGTGCGCGCCCGAGTGCCTGGACGCGTTGGCGAGCAGCTCGGACACGGCGAAGTACGCCGCCGACTCCACCGGCGCCGACGGCCGGCCGGCCAGTGCCGCGTCCACCTGGACGGGCAGCGGGGTGTCGAGTGCCAGGGCGCGGACGGCGTCGACGATGCCGCGGTCGGCCAGCACCGGGGGATGGATGCCCCTGATGAGGGCGCGCAGCTCCGCCAGGGCCTTGGCCGAGGCGTCGACCGCGTCCGTCAGGAGCCGCCGGGTGGCCTCGGGGTCCGTGTCCAACAGGTCGTTGGCGGCGCTCAGGGTCATGCCCATGGCGACGAGGCGCGCCTGGGTGCCGTCGTGCAGGTCACGCTCGATGCGACGGATCTCCGCTGCGCTGGTGTCCAGGCTCTCGGCACGGGTCTGCGTGAGGTGGCGCACCCGCTGGACCATCTCGGCGTCCCCCCGGGGCCCGAGCAGCGCGCCGGCGAGCCCGAAGTACGCCTTGAAGAGGACCGGGGCAACCCAGAGCGCGAGGAGCAGCATGCCGGCGCCCACGACGGCGAGCAGCGGGTGGCCGTTCGGGTTGGCCGTGAGGTTCGGGAAGGACACGCCGGCGCCGTCCATGAGGGCGATCAGCCCCGCGGCGAAGATCGCGGTGGGCGTCATCGCCAGGACCCAGCCGACCGAGGCGTTGACCACGATCCAGAGGAGGTCGCGCCAGGACGCCGGGTCGTCGAGGATCCGGGTGACCTGCCGGCGCAGGCCCGCGGGGTCCTGGTCGTGGGGCCGTGGCCGGTAGGGATCGGGGATCAGCAGGCCGGTCCAGGACGCCGCCCGCCGCCGGGTCAGCCCCGCCAGGCGGCGGACGCCGATGAGCGACCAGGGGATCCCGTAGGCCACCAGGAGAACCTCGCCCCCCAGCGCGAGGAGGGCCACGAGCACGCCGTTCCTCGGGCCCAGGGGCATGCCCACCACCACGGCCACCAAGGCCACGCCGATCGCCGGAACCAGCGCCAGCGCCAGGCCGGCCAGCGCCGCCACCAGCACCACGGGCCCGCGTGCAACGGCCACGAGGCCGGCGAGGAGCCGTTGCCTCAGCCCGGTGCCCCGTTCCGTGTGGCCACTCCGCAGCAGATGGTGCACCCGAGCCTCACGCCTCACGCCTCACGAACCCGTGGTCCAGTCTGCCGGAAGGACCGGCGAGCCGCACTACGGCTAGCCACCGGCCCGGGGGTGTACCTAGTGTCCTGAGCCAGAGATTCGAGCAATAAGTGTCATCAGCCCTCCGATCCCGCCGATGCGGACGCCGACACCCGCTCGCAGTAGCGGGCGAGGCTGGCGAGGATCTGGTCGGCGGTCTTCACC
>JBOGGH010000504.1:0-2737 GCA_050743905.1 Acidimicrobiales bacterium | reverse complement strand
CAGCGCGGCCCACGCCCCGCACGCCGCCGGTGACCACCACCACCCGGCCGCCGAAGTCGAGCGCGGCGGCCGGGCTCCCGGCGTGCGGGTCGGTCGCGTCCACGGCGGCCCACCCTACCGGCGCCACCTGGCCCGGCCGGGGCCCGTGGCCTACCCTTCTGGTCGCCGGCCTGACGGCGCGTCAGACCGGGCCACGCGACCATCCACGACCGAGCGCAGGAGGGCGGGCCAGGTGCCCATCGAGACGCGGCAGCCACACCCGGGCGTGGCCGAGGTGGTCATCGACCACCCGCCGGTGAACGCCCTGGACGTGGCCGGGTGGTTCGCCCTCGCCGGGGCGGTCGAGGCGGCCGGCCGGGTGCCCGAGCACCGGGTGGTGGTGCTGAGGGCCGAGGGGCGGGGCTTCTGCGCCGGGGTGGACATCAAGGAGATCCAGGCCCGGGGGGACGAGGCGCTGGTGGGCGCCAACCGGGGGTGCGCCGCCGCCTTCGCCGCCGTGTACGACTGCGAGGTGCCGGTGATCGCCGCCGTGCAGGGGTTCTGCCTGGGGGGCGGCATCGGCCTGGCCGGCAACGCCGACATCGTGGTGGCCGCCGACGACGCCACGTTCGGCCTGCCCGAGGTCGACCGGGGCGCCCTGGGCGCCGCCACCCACCTGGCGCGCCTGGTGCCCCAGCACAAGATGCGGGAGATGGTCTACACCGCCCGCCCCGTGCCGGCCGCCGAGCTGGCGGCGTTCGGCTCCGTCTCCCGGGTGGTCCCCGCCGCCGCCCTGCGCGACGCCGCGCTGGAGCTGGCGGGCGAGATCGCCGACAAGAGCCCGGTCATCGTCCGGCGGGCCAAGGAGTCGCTGAACGGCATCGACCCGGTGGACGTGAAGCGGAGCTACCGCTACGAGCAGGGGTTCACCTACGAGCTCCACGTGCGGGGCGTGGCCGACGAGCAGCGCGCCGCCTTCGTGGACAAGCGGGCCCCGATCGTCGACGACCGCGGCTGAGGCGGCGACCGGCGATGGCGGATAAGCGCACCACCGTGGACGGGATGGTGGCCGAGCTGCGGTCCGGCATGACCATCGGCATCGGCGGCTGGGGCTCGCGCCGCAAGCCGATGGCACTGGTCAGGGCCATCTGCCGGTCCGACCTCGAGGACCTGACCGTGGTGGCCTACGGGGGCCCGGACGTGGGCCTGCTCTGCGCCGCCGGCAAGGTGCGCCGGGTGGTCTGCGGCTTCGTCACCCTCGACTCGATCGTCCTCGACCCCCACTGGCGGGCGGCCCGCCAGGGTGGGCGGGTGGCGCTGACCGAGCTCGACGAGGGCATGGTCTACGCCGGCCTGCAGGCGGCGGCCTGGCGGGTGCCGTTCCTGCCCACGCGGGCGGGGCTCGGGTCGGACGTGCTGCGGGTCAACCCGGAGCTGCGCACCGTGCGCTCGCCCTACGTGGACGGGCCGTTCGCCGATCCCGACGACGCCGGCCCGGACGACGCCGGCCCGGAGGGTGGCGGCGTGGAGCTGGTGGCGGCGCCGGCGCTACGGCTGGACGCCGCGCTGGTCCACGCCAACCGCGCCGACACGGCGGGGAACGCGCAGTTCCTGGGTCCGGACCCGTTCTTCGACGAGCTGTTCCTCGGCGCCGCGCGCCTGCGGCTCGTCACCGCCGAGCGGGTGGTGGCCAACGGCGAGCTGGCCTCGGAGGGCCCGCTGTCGGCGGTGCGGGTCCACCGCCTCCTGACCGACGCCGTGGCCGAGACCCCCGGCGGGGCCCACTTCACCGCCTGCCCGCCGGACTACGGGCGCGACGAGGCGTTCCAGAAGGCGTACGCCGCCTCGGCCGCGTCGGCGGAGGCGTGGTCGGCGTTCCGCGCCCGGTACCTGGACGTGGACGAGGACGGGTACCGGGCGGCCGTGCAGGCCCTGGGCAACGGGAAGGCCACTCGGGAAGGGAAGGCAGCCCGGTGACCACGGGCGTGGAGGTGACGAGGGCGGAGGTCTGCGTGGTGGCCTGCGCCGACGCCTGGCGGGACGCCGGCGAAGTCATGGTGAGCCCGTTCGGCAGCGTGCCCTCGGTGGCGGCCCGCCTGGCCAGGCTGACCTTCAGCCCGGACATCGTGCTGACGGACGGCGACGCCGCGCTCATGGTGGGCGCCCCGCCCCTGGGCACGCCCCACGGCGACCTCGTCCTGGAGGCGGCCATGCCCTACCGCACGGTCTTCGACGTGGTGTGGTCCGGGCGGCGCCACGTGATGATGATGGCCAGCCAGGTGGACCGCACCGGCAACCAGAACATCTCGGCCGTGGGCGACTGGTCCCGACCCACCGTCCAGCTCGTGGGGGTGCGCGGCGCCCCCGGGAACTCGGTCAACCACGCCACCAGCTACTGGGTGCCCGGCCACTCCACCCGGACCTTCGTGGAGCGGGTGGACGTGGTGAGCGGCGTCGGGTACGAGCGGGCGGCGGCGGCCGGGCCGGGCGCCACCCGCTTCCACGACGTCCGCGTGGTGGTCTCCAACCTGGGCGTGTTCGACTTCGACACCCCCGACCGCGTCATGCGCGTGCGCTCGCTCCACCCCGGCGTGACCGTCGAGGAGGTGCAGGGGGCGACCGGGTTCGAGCTGGTGGTCCCGGACGACGTGCCGGTGAGCCGCCTGCCCACCGCCGAGGAGCTCGAGCTCGTGCGCGAGGTGCTCGACCCCCGCGGCGCCCGCGAGCGCGAGGTGCCCGGTTGACCACCGGTGCCGCC
>JBOGGH010000503.1:0-2739 GCA_050743905.1 Acidimicrobiales bacterium | reverse complement strand
GTCCGGCCGTTCCCACCGGCCACCGGTCGGCGCGCCCGCCGGCTGACGGGGACCCGCCGACGCGCCCGCCGGCGCCGGGGTGGGAAGCTGCAGCCGTGGAGACCGGCAGGTACACGGTGGCCATCGACCGGCATGGTGGGCCGCCGGATCTACCCGCTGCACGTGCGGCTCTACCGCCTCACCGGCGGCCTGGTGGGGCACTGGAGCCCGCTCGGCCCGATGCTGCTGCTCACCACCACCGGCCGGCGGAGCGGCGAGCCCCGGACCACGGCCCTCCTCTACATGGCCGACGGCGACGACTTCCTGGTGGTGGGCTCCAACGGCGGGCGCGACCGGCCGCCGGCGTGGCTGCTCAACCTGGAGGCGTCGCCACTGGCCACGGTGCAGACCGGGCGGCGGCGGCACGCGGTCGCCGCCGAGGTGCTGCGGGGCGCCGACCGGGCGGCCATCTGGCCCCGCCTGGTGGACCACTACTCGGGCTGGGACCACTACCGGCACCTGACCGACCGTGACATCCCGGCCGTGCGCCTCCGGCCCCTCCCCTGACCGGCTCCCCCGACCGCACCGGCACCCCCGACCCGGCCCCTCACCGGCCACGCCGGCCGGCGCGTCAGCGCCCGAAGCGCGCCGCCTCCCCGGAGCCGCCGGTGGCGTCCCCCGGCGTGTACGAGTGGGCGCCGGCGCCGGCCAGCCGCCCGCCGTCCACGATGAGGTACTCCTCGCGGACGGGCCGGCCCTCGAAGAAGCACTCGAGGATCTCCCGGGTCCCCGCCGCGTACCGGGCCTGGGCCGAGAGCGACGAGCCCGAGATGTGCGGCGTCATGCCGTGGTGGGGCATCGACCGCCACGGATGGTCCTCCGGCGCCGGCTGGGGGAACCACACGTCGCCGGCGTAGCCCGCCAGGTGGCCGCGCTCCAGGGCCCGCACCACGGCGTCGCGGTCGCAGATCTTGCCCCTGGCCGTGTTGACCAGGTACGCCCCCCGCTTCATGCTGCCGATCAGCTCGTCCCCGAAGAGCCCCTCGGTCTCGGGGTGCAGCGGCGCGTTGACCGTGACCACGTCGCACGCCGGGACCATGGCCGCCGGCGAGGGGTGGTAGGTGAGGCCCAGCTCCTCCTCGACCTCGGCCGGGAGCCGGTGCCGGTCGGTGTAGTGCAGGACCACGTCGAACGGCCGGAGCCGGCGGAGCACGGCGCTCCCGATCCGCCCGGCGCCCACCGTGCCCACGGCCATGCCCTCGAGGTCGTAGGACCGCTCCACGCAGTCGGCGATGTTCCAGCCGCCGCGCACCACCCAGCCGTAGGAGGGGATGTAGTTGCGGACGAGGGAGAGGATCATCATCACCACGTGCTCGGCCACGCTGATGCTGTTGCAGTAGGTGACCTCGGCCACCGTGATGCCGGCGTCCATGGCGGCCTGGAGGTCCACGTGGTCCGAGCCGATGCCGGCGGTCACCGCCAGCCGCAGGTTGGGCGCCGCGGCGATCCGCTCGGCCGTCAGGTACGCCGGCCAGAACGGCTGGGAGATCACCACGTCGGCGTCGGCCAGCTCGCGCTCGAACACCGAGCCCGGCCCGTCCTTGTCGGCCGTCACCACGAACGTGTGGCCGCCGGCCTCAAGGTACGGGCGCAGGCCGAGCTCGCCGGAGACGCTGCCCAGGAGCTCCCCGGGCCGGAAGTCGACCGCCCGGGGGCTCGGCATCGTCTGGCCGTCGGGGTACTGCGAGAGCACCGGCAGGCCGTCGCGGGGATAGCTCGCGGGGTACCCGTCCACCGGGTCGTCGTAGAGGACGCAGACGACCTTGGCCATGGCAACCTCCCCTCTCCCGGCCGGCCGGCACCGGGCGACCGGCAGCCGTGGTGGAGGTTAGCCACCCCCGGTCGGCCGCGCCCGGGCCGTGGGCCGCGCCCGGGCCGCCGGCCATCCCGCCCCCGGGACCGGGCGTCCAATAGGGTCGCTGCAACTGCAGGAAGTGAAGTGCAGTCAGGGCCGGCGCGGCGACCCACGGCCGTGGCCGGCAGGACGAAGGAGGTTGCCATGGCCAGGAAATTCGTCGCGGAGCTGCTCGGGACGTTCCTGCTGGTGTTCTTCGCCGTAGGCGTCGCCACCCTCATGTTCGGCTTCAAGTTCGACGGCGGCAGCGTGGCCGCCGGCGTGGTGGCCACGGCGCTCGCCTTCGGGCTGGTGCTGCTGGCGCTCTGCTACGTGATCGGGCCGATCTCGGGGTGCCACGTGAACCCGGCGGTCACCCTCGGCGCAGCGCTCGCCCGCCGCGTCACCCCGGCGGCGGCCGTGGCCTACTGGGTCGCCCAGTTCGCCGGGGGCATTTTGGGGGCGCTCCTGCTGCGGGCGATGTTCGGGTCCTCGCCGGAGTACAGCGTCTCGAAGGTCGGCCTCGGCGCCGACGGCTACGGCTCGGCGTCGCTCATCCACATCAGCGGCGGCGGCGCCTTCCTGGCCGAGGTGGTGCTGACGGCGCTGTTCGTCTTCGCCGTCCTCGGCGTCACGAGCAAGCTCGGCAACGCGACCACGGCGGGGGTGGTGATCGGGCTGACCCTGACCGTGGTGCACCTCATAGGCATCCCCATCACCGGTACGTCCGTCAACCCCGCCCGGAGCCTGGGGCCCGCCCTGGTGGTGGGCGGCACGGCGCTCAGCCAGGTCTGGCTGTTCATCGTGGCGCCGCTGGTGGGCGGGGTGGTGGCCGCGGTGGTGCACGCCGCGCTCTACCCGAGGGA
>JBOGGH010000502.1:0-2745 GCA_050743905.1 Acidimicrobiales bacterium | reverse complement strand
ACCATGGCGTGGTCCCGGTGAGTGCGCAGAGCTGCGACAAGCGCTCCCACCTCGTCGGGGTCGACTATCTGCGCATTCCGATGAATCCGGACGCTCGTTCCGACCCAATCCGGACACCTGTTCCGATCCATTCCGGACGCGCGGGGTGTCGGAGGTCGCAGAGCGGCCGACGATGGTCAGCGGTTTCCCCGGTTCACCCCCTTCTCGCGGTCGTTGTGCGATGTGTTCATGAGCGGTTCGAGCGTGATGGTCGACGGGTCTTCCCCTCGTCCGGCCCGCGACGGAGCGACTCGCCGTCCAGCGAGATCCGGTGGGCGTTCTGCAAGAGGCGGTCGAGCACGGCGTCAGCAATCGTCGCATCGCCGATCGATTCGTGCCAGTGGGCGACGGGAAGCTGCGAGCAGGCGATCGTCGCCCGCAGCTGATGACGGTCTTCTATGACCTCGAGTAGGTCGGCTGCCTGCTGGGTGTCGCAGGGCCGGAGGAACAGGTCGTCGACGCAGAGGACCTCGACTCGGGCGAGCGACGCCATGAGCTTGGCCAACCGCCCGTCGGCACGCGCGATGGCGAGATCCTCGAAGAGCCTCGGCGCTCGCACGTAGAGCGCGGGATGTCCGTGACGGATGGCTGCGTTGGCGAGCGCGCACGCGAGGTAGGTCTTCCCCGCCCCGGTCGGTCCGGTGACGATGACGCTGTGGTGCTCGTTCACCCAGTGGGACTCGGCCAAGCTGAGCACCGTCGACTTGTCGAGGTTGCGCTGCGCCTTGAAGTCGACGTTCTCGACAACCGCGTCGCAGCGCAGCTTCGCGAGCTGGAGTAGTCGGCGAAGTCGGCGGTTCTTCCTCTCGGCCATCTCCTGGTCGACCAAGAGCCCGAGGCGCTCTTCGAACGGAAGTCCGTCGTAGAGAGAGCTCGTCTGCTGGTCTTCGAGACTGCGGGCCATGATGTCGAGCTTGAGCTGGCGCAGCCCGTCGATCGTCTGGTTCATGAGCATGGTGATTCCTTTCAGCTGTAGTAGTCGCCGCCGCGCACGTTTCGGTGGCGATGACGGCGGTGGGGTTGGGAGTTCTCTTGCGGGAGTGGCTGTCGGTCGAGGCCGTGCTCGAGGATCGACTTGACCGAGGTGTAGGAGAAGGAGCCGAGCGCGATCGCACGACGGCACGCGGCTTCGATGCGCTCTGGCTCGTAGTGCTTGCCGAGCCGGATAACGCCGAGAATCGAGCGGTAGCCGTGCTCGGGGTGGGGGCGTAGCTCGATCACCTTGCTTGCGAACGCCGCGGTCGCCGGCCCGGTCTTCTCGGCCCAGGCGATCATCCGCCCCGGCGTCCACTCGGCGTGGCGGCGGTGGGACTCCGGCATGTGGGCTGGTGTCGTGGTGAACCCGCCGCGCCGCGTCGAACGCAGGTGGGAGGCCACTCTCTTGCCCTTGAAGAAGACCTCGACGGTGTGCGCCGAGGCGCGCACGTCGAGCCGCTTTCCGACGAGCTGGTAGGGCACCGAGTAGTAGTGACGGTCCACGTCGACGTGGTAGTCGATGTTGCAGGTGACCTGCTTCCATCGCCCGAGGATGTAGGCAGTGGGAGGAAGCGGGGTAAGTGCGGGGCCGTCGATCGTCTCGAAGAGCGTGCGTCTGGAGCCGTCCAACTTCTTGAAGGGCTTGGCGTTGATCGCCTCCAAGAGCTCTGCGATCCGGTGGTTCAACTGCGCGAGCGAGCTGAAGCGCTCGTGACGCAACTTGGCCATGATCCAGCGCTCGCAGAGCAGGACAGCGGCCTCCACCTTCGCCTTGTCCCGAGGCCGGTAGGCACGGGCGGGGATGACTGCCACGCCGTAGTGCGCGGCCATCTCCTCGTAGGTGCGGGTCAGCTCGGCCTCGTAGCGGTTGGGCTTCGTGACCCCGCTCTTGAGGTTGTCGGGCACGAGGATCTTGGCGGCGCCGCCCATGTACTCGAAGGCGTGGACGTGGGCGGTGACGAAGTCTGTGAGGTCCTGGGTCGCAGTGGCCTCGGCGTACACGTAGGACGACGCGCCGAGGGCGGCCACGAAGAGCTGGGCTCGGAGCATCACCTCGCCCGACAGCGGATCGTAGATCGGGATGGTCGGACCCGCGTAGTCGACGAAGAGCTTCTCGCCGGCACGGTGCTCCTGGCGCATGACGACGTCGACGGTCTTCGACCACTCGCGATACAGGTTGCAGAACTGGCTGTAGGCGTAGCCGTCGAGGTGTTGTTCGCGGTACTCCTCCCACAACAGCCACTTGGTGACGCCGGTCTTGGTGAGCTCTCTGCGGATGTAGTTCCAGTCGGGCACCGGGTGCTGTCCCACCGGGCGTTCAGGCTGGCGGAACAGCGTGCTCTCGAGTGCTGCTGTGTCGAGGTTCTCGGGCAGCGGCCAGGCGACGCCGGCGACCTCGGCGCGCTTCACGTAGTCGGAGACCGTCGACGGCGCCAGATGGAGCGCGTCGGCCACCTGCCGGCGCGTCAGGCCCAGGGCGAAGGTCAGACGAAGGACTTCTTGGATCTTCCGCATGTCGCTGCGGGGACGCACCATCAGCTCCCCCTCCTCTCGCAGCCCCACGGCGGGGCCACGAGAGCGACGGTGCTGCGTCAGCCGAGCTCGGCGGTGGATCCTCCCGTCACCCCCGCGTCCGGATTGGCTCGGAACGCTGTCCGGATTCCATCGGAATGCTGTCCGGAATGGATCGGAACAGGTGTCCGGATTGGGTCGGAATACTCAGGCATCGTG
>JBOGGH010000501.1:0-2745 GCA_050743905.1 Acidimicrobiales bacterium | reverse complement strand
GTCGAACGCCCCCACGAGTTGCGAGCGCGACCCGTGGACTTCCTCGGCTAGAGCCAATACCGTTTAGTTAAGATGACGAGGCGGGCAGCACTCTCACGGCGTCTTGTGGCCAGCGCTCGGGCTGTGCCCAGTCGCGGTGCGGGCCTCGCTTCAGGCCCCAGTTGCTCATCTTGCGCTTTACGACGCGGCCTGCAGCGCGCAGCCGGCGCTCGGGGAGCAGCTCTCGGGTGATCTCGGCGGCGACCATCTGGGATGCCTCGGCCACGGCCGTGCTGCTCGCGCCGACCCCGGCCCGAACGCTGCGTCGCGCGGCTCGCAGCGATCGGGTGAAGCTGACCCGGTCCGGGTCGAGGTCGCGGTGTTCGGCTACCTCGGTCATGAGTGCCCGGATCGCGTAGTGGGTGCACAGGTAGCCGTAGACCTCCTGGCGCACACCCTCGGGGTCCTTCGAGCGAAGGACGACCGATTTGCCTCGGGCGTGAGTCTTCACCTCGTCGAGCATGGTCTCGAACTCCCATCGCTCGGCGTAGCGCCCGGCCAGCTCGTCGGCCGGGGCCGCCTCGGGGTCCAGGATCGTCGTGGCGAGCCGGTAGGTCGTCTCTTGTGCCTGGGGCCGGCCGGGGTCCTCCATCTCGTACTCGACGACTCGGACTTCGAGCGCCGGGCGCTTGTTCGTGCCGGCGAGCTCTGAGCGGAACGACCCGTCGTCGTAGCGCTCCTTGACGGTCAGCACCGCGTTCTTCTTCATCCGCCAGCACAGGTCGGCGCCGGTTGCCACAAAGGCGCCGAACAGCTCGTAGGAGCCGCCGAAGCCCCGATCGGCCAGGACGAGCATGCCTGGGGCGAGCCGGTCGAACAACGAGGCAGCGAGCGCGTTCTCCCCGTCGTTGTAGGCACCGATGCTGACCGCGGTGATCGCGTGGGTCCCGCACTCTGCAAGCCCGACCAGGCGTAGCTGGGGGAAGGCCGAGCGGTCCTCACTCTTGGTGCCAGGGCGTCCGAACCCCTCGTCGTTGGCCGCAGTGTCAGGCACGTCGAAGGTCGTGCCGTCGATCGCCATCAGTCGCCAGCTGCGGTAGAAGGCACCGGGGGTCGCCTCGGTGGCGAGCGGCACGCACGCCCGGGTGAAGCACTCTTTGAGCGGCTCGGGACCGAGCCGGGCCCGGGCGAGCGAGATCGCGCCTTTGGTCGGCACCTCCCAGCGGGCCTGCCAGCCCGACTGGTAGGACAACCCCTCGACCAGGTTGCGGACCACCTCTTCGTAGCTTGAGTCGGCGAACAGCGCCATAGCCAAGACGTAGTAGACGACCAGGCGTGCGGGGAGAAGCCGGCTGCGCTTCTCGGTCTTGCCCATCGCCTCGATCGCCGCGTCGATGAGCGACGGGGGGAAGGTTCTCGTGAGCACCCCGAGGGCGACGTGATCGGTGAGGCGCTGGTCATCGCTCGGCTTGACCCACCCGGCCCTGGGCACCGGGCCAGACTACCACGATGTAACTTAACTAAACGGTATTGGTGCGCCACGAACGAATGGAGGCGTCGATGTAGAAGATCGAGACCGAGATTCGATGCTGTGCCAGAGATGAAGGATCCGACCCTTCGCAACCGCCTTGCAGGAGGAGGTTGCAAACCACCGTCAGGTGCGTCGGTCAAGAGCCGGGGTGCTGAGCGTGACGGAAAAGGCGGACAGACAGTCCGTCAGGTGTGGGCCAGGAAGGCGAGCGAAAGCGATCCACCGATGACGTGTCGAAAATTTATGGATGACATCGAAACCGGGCGAGCAATACACGCCCGGGATGAGCTTGGGGGCAACCTGTCTACTGCCCAGGCGGTGTCCGGCATAAAGGTGGCGCGAGCCTGGTCCGGGCTCTGGTGCGGAACGTGGGAACCTGTCGCCTCGACAGCGAGCCGCCGTTCACCTGGGCTGGTACAGCCACCCGGTGGCCGAGAGGGAGGACACCAAGGGGCAGAAACCCCGAGGTGCAGAGTACCGATGCGAGGCACAGGGGCGGACCGTCCCGCAGTAGCGATGAGGCCGGGCAATGCCGGCGGAGCAAAGGGGACGGGTCATCCGGGCTTTCTTGGTGGTCAACCACGACAACGTGGGATGAGCCGGTGAGCAAGCCGAAGTCAGAAGCGGCAAAGCCGTTTGACATTTCCAAGTGGGTAGTCCTCAGGGCCTACCAAAGGGTCAAGTCCAACGACGGGGCCGCCGGTGTCGACGGAGAGTCGATCGAAGAGTTCGAGAAGGACCTGAAAGGGAACCTCTACAAACTCTGGAATCGCCTCTCTTCTGGAAGCTATTTCCCACCACCGGTGCGTGCTGTCGAGATACCGAAGAAATCGGGAGGCAAAAGGACTCTCGGCGTCCCGACTGTGTCGGACAGAATCGCCCAGACCGTGGTCAAGATGTACCTGGAGCCGCAGGTGGAGCCTCTGTTCCACGACGACTCCTATGGCTACCGGCCGAGGCGAAAAGCGCTCGACGCAGTCGCACGGTGCCGGGAGCGGTGTTGGAAGTACGGCTGGGTCATTGACCTTGACCTGAAAGCGTTCTTCGACACGATCCCGCATGATCTCTTGATGAAAGCGGTGTCGAAGCACACGGATCAGCGTTTCGTTCTTCTCTATGTCGAGCGGTGGCTTACGGTTCCGCTCGAACGGGAAGGCGGCACCTTGATCGAACGTGATCGTGGAACTCCTCAGGGTTCTGCGATCAGTCCGTTATTGGCGAACCTCTTCCTCCAC
>JBOGGH010000500.1:0-2747 GCA_050743905.1 Acidimicrobiales bacterium | reverse complement strand
CACGAGGTCCTCGGGACGTTCGCCGATCTCGAGGTTGTTCTCGAGCATGCGAAGGATGCTCTCCTGGCGCCAGCCCTTGCAGCGGAGCATCCCGCCACGGCCTGCCTTTACGTGCCGAGACACTCGCCAATGATAGTGAGGCGTCCCCGGGATCCGGGGTGGCGGCCAGCTCCGCTGCGCGAGAACCGATGTTCCACGTTCGCAGCAGGTGGACCTTTCGGATCGGCGACCGCTTGGTTCCGGGAGTTACACCTGCGTCCGAGCCGTGTCCGACATGTACGTGGACGGACGGTTCGTGCCGGTTCGCCGATAGCGGCCAAGTCCTTGGCAGATATGAGAAGGCGAGAAGTTCAGCTGACGCCATCCACACCGTGATAGAGCGGGCTGGCGTTAACGACCGATCTCGGCGACGCTTGGCGGATGCCGACCGACATCGGAGAGCATCTAGTGGGCGCCTACCTCGAATGCGTCTGCAACTGCGGGATCGTCACTTACGACCACGCCCTTGTCGGCGAGCAGGGTGACATCGATGTCCTCGGTCTCAACCTCGATGATCACCGGGCGTTCGCCGCTGAGGTCAAGACGCACCTCGGCGGGATGGGCGGTTACGGCGGCAATCCCGGTACCTTCGACGGCGGGTGGTAGTGCGTTTGCCCAGGTGGATGGCCCTTTGCTCTGCTTGCCTGCCCTTGGGACGGTGCTACGGCAGAACCCCGGCGAGCCTCCTCTTCACCCGACCGACCCGCTGGTTGGGTCTCTGCCGGTGCAGCGACGCCTTGCACGTGGCGAGGTAGCCGACCTGGTCGCCGCCTACCGTCGGGGTGTTCCGGTGGACGAGTTGGCGGTGTCGTTCCGGGTGAATCGGACGACGGACCTCGGACACGTGCGGCGCCACGGCGTCCCCAAGCGAGGTCGCCGGGCGCTCCAGGGCGACGAGGCGGATCGAGCCGCCCAGCTCTACGCCGAGGGTCATTCGGCGGATTGGGTAGCCGAGCGTTTGGGGGTGGCGGCGAGCACGGTCCGGCGTGTCCTGAGGGAGGCTGGCATCACCATGCGGCCTGGAGGGCGGCAACGGCGAGATGACAGCACGGTGTCCTCGCCGTTGAACATCACTGAGCAGAGTCTCAGCCTCGGCCCGGCTCCTGGTCAACGCGCACCCACCTCGTTCCCCGGCCGACGCCGCTAGGACGTACAAACCCCTCGTTCTTTAGCTCCCGCAGCACGAGTCGGACAGTCTGATCGCTCACTCCGGGCACGGCTCGTCTCACGTCCGCCATCTCGAAAGACGTTCCAGCATGGTTGAGCACGTAGTTCCGGACCCGGCCCTGTTTGGTAACGCCCGAACGATGATCAGCGGTACGAGCCGCGAAGGTCTCGTACGCATGGGCGACCACCTCGACGAAGAAGCTGAGCCACGGCCACGGATCGTGGCTACCGTCTGGCCAGCCGACGGTAGACCCTGCCAGGGCGTCGTAGTAAGCGTCGCGTCGTTCATAGATGAGCCCCTCGAGGGAGACGTAACGCCCGACGCCGTAGCCGACCTCGGAGAGCAGGCTCGTGCTGAGCAGGCGAGAGAGTCGCCCGTTGCCGTCGACGAAAGGGTGAATCGTGAGGAAGTCGAGTGCGAACAGTCCCACGAGCAGCACACGGTGGTGGCGCCCAGAGCGTTGTTCAGCGCGATACCGATCGACGAGCTCGGACATGAAGAAGGGCGTGTCCTGGTGCGACGCCGGGACGAACCGAACATTCGACGTCCCGTCGGGGTGTCGGTCCACGACGAGGTTGTCGATGGTCTTGAACTCCCCCCCTCCGCCACCGGTTCGACCAAGGAGGAGTCGGTGGAGATGGAGGACGAGACCGACGGAGAGATCGCCCGGCCGGTCTTGGAACAGGTAGTCGAGGGCATCACGGTACCCAGCCAGCTCCTTCTCGTTGCGGACGCGGAGTCGTTGGTCGGCGCCTCGGACGATCCGTTCGGCTCGGGCCTGTTCGACCACGACTCCCTCGATGGCTGAAGAGGCGATCACCGATTCGACCCTCGCCGCGTCGGCCAGCTCTTTCAGCAGCCCGGGGAGCTGGTCGGCATAGAGTGCCTCTGAGCCGCGCCCGGCATCTACGACACTCAGGCGAGTGACGACACTCGCTGGCACTGTGCCGATCAAGGAATCAATGTCGGCGAAGCTCCGCATCTGCCAACCTTCCGCTAAACGTACTAATCGTGGTTCGGATTAGCAGTTTATAGGCTCCGGCGGCGCTGATGACGATCTCCTGGTCGGCCGGCCCCCGACCCAGAGCAAGGGCCGCTGGAGTCCGAGAACATTCGTCGCTGCATCCTGTCCAGGCAGTACCGTCCCATCGTGGTGCAGTCTCTCGCCCGGCTCATCGAGGAGATCACCGTCGATGCCTACGACACCGACGAGCAGATTTCGGGGTTCCTCCAGGTCTTCCAAGACGAGGTGGCCGTCCCCGTTGCTGCGACCGTGCTCGGCGTGGTCGTAGAGGTCACCGCCTTCGACTTGGAGGGAGACGAACGGCGGGGTCTGGTGGCCCGCTGCCGACACCAGGAAACCGAAGACGTTCTTTCCCTTGCCGACGTTCACTTCGAACCGAACGCGGTCGCCGGATGGCTTCACGCCGCCTACCGGACCTGGCTCTGCCTCCCACCGTTCCCCGCCGAACGTCCCTCGGGTTGGGCATGGCCCGAACCATGAGAAGACCTCCCCGTCCACCCGCCCCCACCCTCGAGC
>JBOGGH010000499.1:0-2753 GCA_050743905.1 Acidimicrobiales bacterium | reverse complement strand
TCGTCCTGGTGGTGCTGCTCGGCTGGCAGTTCGCGGTGGGCGAGCTGTTCGGGGGCGTCGTGATGATCGTCCTGCTCGCCTCCCTGGGCGGGCTGTTCCTCGCCGGCCGGTCGGTGGCGCGGGCCCGCGAGCGCGCCGCCGGCGGGGACGGCGCGTCCGGCGGCCACGTCCACGGGGACCCGTCAGGCGAGCAGCCGGTCCCGTGGCGGCAGCGGTTGCGCCGGCGCGGCGGGTGGGTGGACGCCGCCACCTACGCGGTCAGCGACCTCACGATGCTGCGCAAGGAGCTCGTGATCGGGTACGCGGTGGCCGGCTTCCTGGCGGTGCTGGTCCCGGCGAGCGCCTGGAGCGCGTTCTTCCTCCACGGCCACGGGGCGTGGACCACCCTCGAGAACGTGGTGGTCGGCCCCTTGGTGGCGGTGATCAGCTTCGTCTGCTCGGTGGGCAACGTCCCCCTGGCGGCGGCGCTGTGGCAGGGCGGCATCTCGTTCGGCGGGGTGGTCTCGTTCGTCTTCGCCGACCTGATCACCTTCCCGCTGCTGCTGGTCTACCGCCGCTACTACGGCGGCCGCCTGACGCTGCGCCTGCTCGCCGTGTTCTGGGCGATCATGTCGGTGGCCGGCCTCGTGACCGAGGTGGTCTTCCGGGCGGCCGGCCTCGTGCCCACCACACGCTCCGCCACCGTGACCTCGCCGTCGGTGGCGTGGAACGCCACCACCTGGCTCGACATCGCCGCGCTGGCGGCCTTCGCCGTCGCCTACTGGGCCTACCGCAACCGCGGGCGGCTGGGCGCCGGCGAGTCCCTCACGCTGGACCCGGTCTGCGGGATGCAGGTGGAGAAGCCCACCGCGCCGGCCTCGGCGGAGCACGGCGGCGAGCGCCACTACTTCTGCTCCGAGCGGTGCCTCGACCGGTTCCGCCAGGACCCGGGCCGCTGGAGCGGCGGCAACCGCCCGCAGCCCGCCGCCCACGGCTGACCGCCCCCGACGGCGGGGGGCGTCAGAGGCGTGCGTACTGCGCCGCCTCGGTCCTGAACCGCTGCGCCGCGTCCGTGTTGACCGAGGGCCGCGTGGCCTCGATCGCCGCCAGCACGTCCTCCTCGCCCACCTGCGCCTCGCCCCCGTGCAGGGCGCGGTCGAAGGCCAGTTGCGCGCTCCGCTGCGCCACCAGGGCAAAGTCCGCCGGCGTGAAGCCGTCCGTGCGCTCGGCCACGGCCTCCGGTGACGCGTGGGGCAGGAAGGCGGACGCCAGCTCGGCGCGGCCGTCGCGGTCCGGCGCACCCACCGGCACGATCAGGTCGAACCGGCCGGGGCGCAGGAGGGCGGGGTCGATGGCGGCGATCGTGTTGGTGGCCATCACCATCAAGCGCTCCGGCCGGGCCTTGAAGGCCGGCACCGCCTTCAGCAGCTCGTTCACCATCGGCTGGCTGCCCGGGCGCTCGCTGCGGTCGGCGGCGATCTCGTCGGCCTCGTCGATGAAGCAGACGAGCCGGTCCAGCCGCAGGAGCTCGTCGAACGCCTGGCGGAGCGCCGACGCGCCCTGGGTGCCCTGCCCGAGGAGGGACGGGTGCAGCTCCACGAACGCCCACCCCAGTCGCGAGGCCACGGCCCGGGCGAACGACGTCTTCCCGGTGCCCGGCGGGCCGAAGAGGAGGACCGCCGCCGGCGGCACCAGGCCCACGCGCTGCGCCACCTCCGGATGGTGCAGGGGCTCGACCACCCGGTGCTCGAGGAGCTCCTTGGTGGCGGAGAACCCTTTCATGGCCTCCCACTGCCCCGGCCCGGGGAACCCGCCGCCGTAGCGCTCCACCACCGCCAGGTCCTCGGGCACCATGGAGGCGTCGCGCACGTAGAGGTGGAGGCCGTCCTGGTGGGCGAACCCCTGGTTGACGAACGCCTCCTCCCCCACCTGCCCCGGCCGCACCATCGCCACCAGCCGGCGGGCGCCGGCGTGGATGATCTGCTGGTCCAGGCCCCGGAGCAGGGCCGAGCCGATCCCACGGTGCCGCCACCCGGGGTGGAGGGCCAGGACGAGCAGGTGCGCGTCCGGCCCGCCGATCCGGGCCACGGCGGCACCCACCAGGTCGCCCGAGGCGGCCACGGCCACCACCGCCGGCTGGTGCTCGTGCAGCGCCTCCACCACGTCGCTGCGGCTGTAGGGGGCGGCGGCGCTGCTGCCGGCGTCCATGAGCCGCACGATGGACTCGAACGGCACCGCGGGGTCGCGGTGGTCGAGGGTCAGCACCCGCCAGGTCGCCGTCACGGCGCGGCGGTCCCGGGCCGGCGCGGCGCGCTCATGTGACGGCCGGTGTTGTGGCGGTGGACGAGACGGCCTGGCGCAGCGCCAGGTACCGGGCGTGAACCAGCGGGACGTGGACGCGGCCGCCGAAGCGCGTCCGGGCGGTGGTGCTCCCAACGACCGTGCCCCAGACGTCCACGATGTCGTCCACGGCCACGCCGCGGCCGGTGCGCGCGCCCGCGAGGTCGATCGCCACCGTTGTGTCCCAGATCCCGCCGCCTGTGCTGGTCACGTCGAGCAGCATCGTACGGCGGTCCCCGGCCGGCCCGAGCTGGAAGACCTGTCCCCGCAGGCGGACGCACTCGCCGTCCCGGTGCGCCGAGGCCTGCTGGAGCTGGCGGAAGGACGGGTGCAGCGAGCATCGCGCCTCGTAGGCCGCCGGCCCGGCCGGGGCGGCGGCCAGCTACTGGCTGGCGAGCGCCGGCTACGACGTGGTCACCCTCGAGCGCAAGCAC